>CAMTXZ010000068.1:0-5673 GCA_947085765.1 uncultured Chromatiaceae bacterium
TGATGGTCGGCGAGGGGATGCAGCTCTCCATGTTGACGGGCGATCTGCTCCACTACACCTATCGCGACATGAACCATTATCTGGTCAAGTCGGCCCACTATGCGGCGGCCTGGGCGCAACAGCGCCAGGAGCAAGGCAAGCGGGCGAGTCTGTCGCAAGGTCTGCTCCATGGCGTTGGCTGCTTCCTCAAGATGTATCTATTGCGGGCGGGATTTCTCGATGGCCGCCAGGGGTTGCTGCTGGCGCTGCTGTCGGCCCACTCCACCTTTGTGAAGTATGCAGATCTGTGGGTCCGCACTTTGCCATCGGGGAATACCGCGCGATGAGGATACTTGAGCTCTGTACCTCACCGGACAGTGGCGGTCTTGAGCTGTATATGACACGTGCCTGCGTCGCACTTGCCGCTGCCGGCGATCAGGTGCGCGCAGTGGTCGCCCCCGTCAGTCGCATCGCTGAACGTCTGTGTCAGCACAATATCAAGATGGATACGCTGGCCTTCCGTTTTGCCCCCTTGCCGCTGGTTGCCGCCAGACGGTTGGCGAAGTTGATCGATCAGCATGAGATAGAGGCCATACATCTGCACTGGGGCAGAGATCTGCCGCTGGCGGCACTGGCCAAATATTTTTCGGTACGCTCACCGCGTCTGGTCTACACCCGGCACATGCAGATTACCCGCAGCAAAAAAGATCTCTATCACCGTTGGCTCTATCGCCAGGTGGATCTGTTGCTGACCATTACCGAGACCATGACAACCAAGGTGCGTGAGTCTCTGGATGAGCAGATGTCGACACGTGTAGCGACGCTTTATCATGGCGCCCCCGCTGTTGCTGTTGCCATTACGGATCAGCAGCGCCAGCAGTTGCGCCGTGGCTGGGGGGTGGCCGAGGATGCCGTACTGGTGGGGCTATTCTCGCGGCTTGAAGAGCCCAAGGGGCAGCATCTGCTCATCGAGGCGCTGCGTCGGGCGCGGGATGAGGGGGTGGCGCTGCACGGGCTGATCGTTGGCCATGTCATGGACCCGGAGTATGTCTCAGCGCTACAGGCGAAGATTGAGACGTTGGGACTCGCCAATAAAGTCCATTTCGAAGGCTTCAGCAACGACATCCAGCAGTGGATGCAGGCGTGTGACATCGTGGCTTTGACAACCCGTGAAGAGACCTTTGGCCTGGTGCTGATCGAGGCGATGCGAGCGGCGGTGGCGGTCGTTGGCAGTGACCGGGGCGGAGTGCCGGAGATCATCCGCCATCAACAGAATGGGCTGTTATTTCGTTCAGGGGATGCTGAAGATCTGTATGGGCAGTTGCGACGTCTGGCTCTCGACCGCACGTTGCGCGACGGGCTGGCTGTTGCCGGCCAACAGGATGCTGATCTGCGTTTTAATGATGAGATCCATTTTTGCGCCTTGCGTGATTACTTGCATGGCGCGATTGGCGGCATCCAAGGAGAGAGAGGTGTGACCGATTCGCGCAAGAGGTCTGCCGATGAGTAATAAAAAACATTACGGCAACTCTATTGCGGAGCCGGAGCTTGCAGGGGTCCGCCGAATTTGCGTGCTCTGTTGGGGGCTGCTCGGCGATGTGTTCATGCGCGTGCCTTTGATCGAGGCGTTACGCCAGCGTTTTCCACGGGCGCATATTGCCGTGGTTGTCGATCCAGTTGCGGTTGCCGTGCTTGAAAATCACCCTGATTGTGATGAGCTCATCCCCTTTGGTCGCAAGAAGCGGCCACGTTGGCGTTATCTGACACAAACCCTGCATCAGCTGTTGTACTTGCGTCGGCAGCGCTTTGATCTTTGTATCGATCTCTATGCCGGTGGCTCCAGTCCTCGCTTTAGTCGCATCATTAATGCTGAGACGCGGATCTCCTTTGGGCATACCAAGGCATTGCGCCGCGCCAACAACGTACTGGTGGAGCACCCCTCGTTTTCAGATAGCTGGACCAAGGCGTTGGGTACCATGCTTGAACCCTTGGGGATAAGCTCGACCCAGGTTCGCCGGGGCACTTCATTCTATTGTTCTGCTGCAGCAATCGAGTATGCACACTGTTTTGTTGAGGATAAATCGAGGCCGCTGGTGGCTTTTAATCTAGGGGCGGGAGCCAGCGACAAGCGCTGGCCGGTCGAGTGTTTCGCCGCATTGGCGCGCGAGACAAACCGGCGCCATGGCCTCACGCCACTGGTCTTTACCAATCCTGGCATGGAGGAGCTGGCGGGGGAGTTTGCCCGTTATTATGGTGATGGCGCTGTTATCGCACCACTCTTGACGCTGGACAGGGTAGGCGCGTTGATGCTCGAATGTGATTATGTGGTGACGGGTGATACGTCACTGATGCACATGGCATTTGGTTTGAAACGGCCAACGCTGGCCCTGTTTACATACACCCGTCCTGAAATGGTAATGCCGGAGGATTGTTTGGTAGAGGCCTGTTTTGTCGAGTCAACGTCGGGGCAGGAGTATTGTGGTAGGTTGGCTGGTAGTGTTGATATCCCGGTTGAAGAGGCGCTTTTCAGGCTGGAAGCATTGCGTATACGCCGCAACGCCTTAAGCTGATGCCTTGGCCTTAACTGCGGATTTTGTGTTGTTGTTTTGCCGGTTAGTCTGGATGTTGCGGCGGGCTGAGGCCCATGTCCGAATTAGATGAGGTTACACGTGAAAAACATTATTAAGATCGTTCGCCACAATCTGCTGGCCCCTATTCCTGCATCGCGTAAGACAGAGAAAAAGGTTAAAGACTATATCCGTAAATATCGTTACGTGCTGTTTGGGCATTTACCATTTCTGGGGCGGAAACGCTCCTTTGGCGAAACCAATAAGGCTCGTGGGCGTCGTCTGGAGGAGTCATTTTTTGATCAATATTGTCAAGGGCATGGGCTGGATATCGGTTATGGTGGCGATCCAGTGGTGCCAAATGCACAGGGGTGGGATTATGAGCATGGTGATGCCCATCATCTAAACGGATTGGAGGATGGGAGTTTTGATTTTGTTTATTCCAGTCACTTGCTAGAGCATCTGCCAGATTGCGAAATGGCCCTGAAAAACTGGTGGCGGGTGCTTAAGCCGGGTGGTTATTTGATTCTGTATCTGCCACATCGTGATCTCTATGAGAAGAAAAAGACATTGCCATCACGATTCAATGATGATCATGCTCATTTCTTTCTGCCTGACCAGGATGAGGCCCCAGACACACTGGGATTGCTTCCTTTGCTCGGGCGTGTGCTGAATCATGCGGCTGTTGTTTATTGCAAAGTGTGTGATGCCGGTTATAAAAGCCCGGGCGATGAGCTGCATAGCGTGGGCGAATATTCCATTGAGGTAGTGGTAAAAAAGAGCACCAACATCTATTAGTACGCCGATTGCAGGACTCTATATGGCGACCCGGCCGGAGCAGACGGCACCGCCGAATGTGCCATGTGTCGCCTGTATGATCGAAAGTCAGGAGGGCGTCGACGCTTGTGGTTATCCGCTATTGCAGCGCGATTTGCCGGTTGCTGTAGTGTTCGAGACAATCAGTAACTTTGTTGAGAGTGTGCTTGGTTGGTTGCCACTGGAGAGAGCTGTTTTGCAGACAGGAAAGATATGAAATTTTTTGGCACCCACAAGATCAGTGATTTTGTCGCTGGTTTTATTAAAAACAATCAGCACAACATTCGTGGCAAGCGGGTGGTTGATCTGCCTGCTGGTGAGGGTCGCTCGTCGGGCCTGTTGCGTGATGTCGGCGCTGAGGTTCATGCGTATGATCTGTTCCCCGAGGTGTTCAAGGCCGAAGGCATTAAGTGTCATAAAGCGGATCTGATGTCGAATGTGCCGATTCCTGACGGCTTTGCGGACATGGTGTTGTGCCAGGAGGGGATCGAACATTTACCCAATCAGCATCTGGCGTTAAAAGAGCTGAGTCGCATTCTTAAACCCGGCGGAAAATTGATACTGACCACTCCAAACTATTCCAATATGAGGTCGCGTTTCAGTTATCTGTTTTCTGAATCAGAGATGTATAAGTTGATGCCACCCAATGAGATCGATTCGGTCTGGTTTTCAGATCCGGAATCGGGTGGTAGTGATATCTATTTTGGCCATGTCTTCTCGATTGGCATCCAGCGGCTTAGACTGCTTGCGCTGTTGGCGGGGTTGAAGATCCATAAAATTCATCACAACCGGGCTAACAATACCGCGGCGGTTTTATTACTGTTTACCTACCCCTTTGTGTTGTGGGTGAACTACGCCGCTTACCGGCGGGCCATGCGTAAACGCAAAGATATTGAGTATGAAACAAGAAAGCGCATCTTTGGCGAAATTTTCAAGCTGGGCATTGATCCGCGGATCCTGATAGAGGCCGATCTGTTTGTCGAGTTTGAAAAGATTTCGGATGCGGATGTCTCGCTAAGGGAGATTCATAAGTTTCATAAGCTCGGCACATGAGTTGAAATAAAGATAACCCGCCACTGTTCGACGGTTCAAAAAAACGGCTGCCACGACTATGTTGTCGGAGTTAATTTTTATATGAGGCCAAGCCGTCGTCAATTGTTATGCCTTCAGCGTTTGTTTGGATGGCGCTACAAAATGCATCAATGAGTTCGTTGGGACAGAAGATATACTCCTGTTCAAACTGGCCGCCGATCTCCGCTACATCCCTTATTCTTACCACGGTCGATTTGTGCTTGATCAAACCGAAAGTGGCGTAGTTGTTCGAGCTGATCAGCTGGTAAATCTGCTCAGCCCTCTGCTCTTTTACGCTCTCCCCGGCGGAGGCGAGTATTTCGCAGTAGATGTAGGGGCGGTGTTTGGCGATGGTGTCACGCAGTCCGCGTAATACAGACAGCTCCGCCTCCTCGACGTCGATTTTTATGGCGGAGATCTCCGCCATATCAAGCATGTTGATCATCCAGTCTCCAGTCATCGTGACCACGTCAAATGAGTGGTCCAGCGTCTCATGGGATTTATGTTCGTACACCAGCGAGCCGGTTTTGTCGCCGATCTCGGTGGCGTAAAAGCGCGCAGTACCATTGTGCTCGGACAGCGCGATAGGATAGATGCATGCGGCTTCAAAACCGTTCAGACGAATCAGCTCCTGGCTATAAAGGTTGCAGGAGGGGTTGGGTTCGAAGCCGACATATTCGCGCTTGGCACATAGTTGGCGCAGCTTTACCAGATAGAGTCCTGCATTTACGCCGATGTCGACCACCGTGCCTGATTTTGTCTCAATAAATGTCTTCAGACACTGCCCCATCCAGAATTCAGCAGGGATAATATAGCCGCTGTTCACCACACCATGAACCACGGGAACCCGCAGTGGCATACCCAGATAGTTTGAGTTGACCTGTCTCAGCCCAAGTTTTGCGATCCCTTTAATCACTTCGCGTTTCAGTCTGGGAAAAATATTGGCCATGTTAGCTCTCTTTATAATGATGCGTTGGTTGTTATGGAGGGTGACCCTGCTTGGTCCCATCTATTTGTGTAACTGCATGGCCTCCTATGTCACGGCCATTAGTTGTTAAATCTTTAGGTGGTGTGGTAGTCGAGAGCGCCTGGTCCAGTTTTTTATTTACATCGCCAGGTTTGATGCGCTCCATCGTTCCGCTATCACGCACTCTGATGCCCCACGGCAGCTGATCAATAGATTTGCCATATTTTGCGCTTATGGCTTCGGGATATTTGTTCACCACCAGGTTGGCATCAA
>CAMTXZ010000069.1:0-16466 GCA_947085765.1 uncultured Chromatiaceae bacterium
GCCAACATAGACGCGCGGATGGCTGTGTAAATAACCCAATATCGTTTCCCATTGCTTATCCGTAAGCACTAATCGGTTCATCGGTTCCTTCAAAATCCCGCCTATATCCCATAGGGGCTGATAAAATGTCAACAGAACCTAAATACCCTGGCAATCAAATAAGTGGATATGGCCGCGGCACGCACACCATCTCGACCCCAGAGGGAGTTCAACTATTTGTGGCCTGTCTGGCTAAAGGTCTAATACAGAAGATGGTGCGCCCGAAGGGATTCGAACCCCTGACCTCTGCCTCCGGAGGGCAAACCCTGGCCAGGCTTAATGCCTCTTAAAATGACATTAAACGTTGTTATTCCAGCATTTTATCTCCCTGAACTCCTGAACCCGAGGGCTCTCAGGAAAATACTGAGCATAGTCGAACTGCCCCAGGGTAATCTCCGCCTCGATGGCCTCCCATATATATAGAATCTTGCGACCACCAAATGGGCGGAAGTAGTGACGCCCTTCCAGTAACATGGAATCCTTCAGCCGCTCCGGGATTGTCCGGGAGCCGTACTTGATTAGCTCGGCAAGCTCCTCAGTCGTTAAATATGTTTGTGACATCATGAATCTCCTTTGTTAAATTAGGGCATCAGGAGAACAATTAACTCTATTGATGGATAATAATGATCTTCTATAGATCATTTAGGAGTACAGAATGATCAAATGCCATCTCTCCAGGCTGATGGGAGAAAAGAAACTGAAGATCTCTGACGTCACCCGCGACACCGGCATTAACCGGGGCACAATTACACGCCTCTACCACGAAACCGCGCAGCGGATAGAGTTGGACGCACTAGACGCCCTTTGTGAATACCTTGACTGCCAAGTCAGTGATCTGTTTGAACACATTGAACAGAGCGAAAAATAGACCATGGCCACCCCACCGCCCCCCGGTATCGTGCTCTACAACACCGAAGATGGTCAGGTTCATCTGGATGTTCGCTTGCAGGATGAAAACCTCTGGCTCAGCCAGCGCCAACTGGCGGATCTATTCGAACGCTCAGTCAAAACCATCAACGAACACCTGCAAAACATCTATGAAGAGGGAGAACTAACCCCAGAGACAACTATCCGGAAATTCCGGATAGTTCAGCCGGAAGGCACGCGGGACGTGGAAAGGCTGGTAGACCACTACAATCTGGATGCAGCCCTCGCCGTCGGTTACCGGGTGCGCTCCAACCGTGGCACCCAGTTCCGCCAATGGGCAACTGGCACCCTCAAAGAGTATCTGGTCAAAGGTTTTGTCATGGATGACCAGCGCCTCAAAGAGGGGCGCAACCTCGGCACCGACTACTTCGACGAGCTGCTCGAGCGCATCCGCGACATCCGCGCCTCAGAGCGTCGGTTCTACCAAAAGATCACCGACATCTACGCCACCGCCGTGGACTACAACCCCAAGGCCCCGGTCAGCCAGGAATTCTTCGCCACCGTGCAAAACAAACTGCACTGGGCCATCCATGGTCATACCGCTGCCGAACTAATCAAACAGCGCGCCGATGCCAACCAACCCAACATGGGGCTGCAATCCTGGAAATCTGGCCGCGTCAGTAAGCAAGATGTCATCATCGCCAAAAACTACCTCAACCACGAAGAGCTAACCAGCCTCAACCGCATCGTCACTATGTACCTAGACTTTGCCGAAGACCAAGCCAATCGCCGCAAAGAGATGACCATGCAGCAGTGGGGCGATCGGCTTAATGCCTTTCTCGAATTCAATGATCGAGACGTCCTCACCAATGCCGGCAAGGTATCAAAAGCCGTGGCAGAAAAACTGGCGCTGGAGCAATACGAAAAATTCGTTGAACTCCGGCGGCAAGCGCTGGATCAGGAAAAAAGTGATTTTGATCGCTTCATCGAACAGGCCAAACAACTAGAAAAGAAGCAGGAGTAAAAGCAGTAGCTCCTACAAATACTTCAACCACGCCTGCTCAGTGATAATCACCACCGGCAAACCCTTCTCCTTAAGCTTAATCGCCTTTTCAATCTTCCGGCCATGGCTGGAAAAACGCCAATCACGGCTGGCGAGGGCGCCTATCACTAAGGCTGTCACCTCGTTAGTCACATCCCCTTTAACCGATGCACCCAAACGTTGTGCAGTTGATTCAACAGCAGAGCGAGAACCAGTGACAAATTTACCGGTAAAACAGAGGCATTGGCCAGTGTGAGAAAAAGAGTCCAGATGCTCCCCAAAAAACTCCGTCGACAACCCATGGGCCACCCCGGTCTCCTCAAAACGCTGACCACTGACGCTTTTTATCGATTCCAGCAGGTCAGCACTCTCTTGCGGAGTAATTACGCCATCCTGCAAAACATCATTAAGACGCGACACCAATATATTGGCTGGCCACTCATTACACACCTCAGCATGGGCAGCCAGCCACTCACTAAGAGAGGCAATCTCTTGCTCGGTTAAAACACCATCCGCCGTAATGCCAGATAAAAAACCGAGCAACTCGTTAAGCGAGCCCTCAGCAGAGAGATGTGCTAATTGTTTATACTCGATGATATCGACAATCAACTGATTCAGATCAGCCAACTTTTCGTCACTGACAACACCATCCTGCAAAATATCGGCAATCAGATCCAGCAGATCCACCACATCACCATCCCGTTCGATAAACTCCTGCGAACGCAACCACACATCCAGAAACAGCAGCTCTCGCTCACTCAACTGCTGATCAGCAACAACCCCTTCGAGGATTCCTTTAAGGCCGAAGATTGCTTTTTCACGGTTACGGGAGTGGTTGAAGCCTTTGATTAGGGGCTGGGCGTGGGAATCTGTTGTTGAGGTAGTTTGCATTTTGAACTTTATCTCTATCTGAAACTGAATAATATTTATGATTTATCGTTCTCAATTTCCTGCGTGAGAAGGTATAGCAGAAGTAGAAGTGCTAGTGATATATGAGTTCCCACGGGGAGCTTCGGGAACCGGCCTACGTGCAAGATTATGTTGGAATAAAACCCATTCGACCATGATTCGAACCGGTAAATCTAATGACATTGATCGCACTATCAAGATCACTAGGAGGATCTTCATTTTCAAATATAATTACTTGCGCATTTGAAAACTCATCGGCTATCGAACGATAGAAAGCGTCTTTTACGTCTCTACTGAATTCGCCCTCATCAGTATCTGGCTCTCTATACACAACCAAAGGTGAGTCAATAACAACAAGACCAGGATGGGGCAAGTACTCATCTAAGCAAAGTCGCATCAATGCGAGATTGAATGCTGCATGAGCAATTGCACGTACACCCTTTCCGTGACTTGTTCTACCGCGACCGGAAATAACTATGTCTTGGTCATCTTCACTGAATGTAACGCGGCTTAGATCAGGGAAATGCCACTCCTTCAACAGATATTCAACTTCCTGACAAAAGTCCTCCGCCTCGCCAGCGCCGACTTTAGTTGACTCCTCACCGGAGGACTTCTCTTTCTTCATATTTTTTATTTCATGTAACAGCACGGTTAATTCTTCCACCCGACTATGAATATCGAGCGCGGCGCGGTGTATATCACGTTCGGATTCGCTGCTTCTAAGCTTTAGCAGGGTACTGCCAATTCTTGGCCTTATGCGATCATTAAGCTCGTCTGTGATTGCCTTCAGGTCAAGCTGGGCTTCCTTGCTGGCGGCTGTAATTCGATTAATTTCATCATCGTTAGATTGCCGAGTTGACTGTAAATCCGTAAGCAATACTCTGATCTTATTCGCCTCAGCGAGGCATGCAGTTGCTACGTTATCAGGGGCAGCGTCGGGCAACCGATGTGCGTGTTCATGATGTTCAGCAACGGAGCCACAAACTGGACAACTCTCTTCTTTCATCTGAGCCAGTCGAGTACCTGCCTCTGCAATGGCCTCAAGTCGTCGCAGATCAGAAGCGTACTGTTGTTGCAACAGTTGAAATCTTTGCTGTAGCTCTGTTAGCACATCCTTTCGTGATTCCAGTTGGCGAAGATGTGTCCAAACTGTACGGCGCTTATCCTCAAGCGGGGCGACGATCTTTTGCTCGGCAGAAAGCTCTTCTGATGCATTGGCGTGCAACGCCTCAGCCAGAGTAAGCTGCTGTCTCCATTCAGTCACATTTCCGGCTAGCTTTAGCTCGAACAATTTCTGCTTAGTGCGATCCAATAGTATCTCTAGTACTTCCGCTTTCCCTTGTTGCTTTCCTCTAGCTATCTTGATGTCTTGCTTAGAAATAACGCCCGCATCATCGCTCCCCGCCAATAAAAGCCGAAAAACAGAACTTTCAACGGGTCGCGTTGAATACCCCCCGCGCAGAGAGTAGATTGGCGACAACTCTCTAATTATGGTTTCTTCATTTACAAGAATTAGTCGCGCGAGATCACGAAAGCTAAATGAACGGATAGTCCCACGTTTGTTAGTGCGAACTGTCTTACCTGAAAGGTTGGATAGAGTCAAAAGAAAACTAGAAACAGTATCAGTTGCACCGTCTCGATGCTTCCTGCCAAGGATTTGTATCGTTCCGGCCCGGTCATAGTATTTAAAGTCCCCACCCTTGATGCTTCGCTCTAATACAACCTCAGTTTCATCGTCCGACTGACAAAGACCTATCTGAACCAAATCATAGGGTGCAGCTTCGGGGATCTGTTTTGGTGATTTACTCGCACCAAACATGAAGTCGATACACTGAAAAATGAATGTCTTACCTGTATCCGATGGGCCAGATATGACATTTAGGCCAGTTCTAAAACGAACCTCAGCATTGGCGACACCCCTACCCATGAGGGTAATGCGAGAAATATAAAATCTAGTTACTGCCACGCGGCCTCCTGAACATTCAACACTGACTCCATCTCGAATTCGGCTCCCCACTCGCCAACATGCTTTTCAGAAAGCTGCGTAATTTCGTTGTCAGATAACCCTTCAAACTCCTGAACTAGCCATGCAGCTCTTTTTCGAAGGTTAGCTAAATACTCCGAATTCAATACATCAAGGAAACCAGCAGAACGGTCTGTCGCAGAAAAAAAGACACCGTATTCCTTGTAATGGCGATCAATAAGCCCCCGACTGAGAAATAGCAGCAATCCATCTTCCAGCATGCTGCGACGTATCAGCAATTCACCACTACGATGCGGAGTCTGCGGGTGAAGGCCAATCGGCCCATTTGGAATATCGTCCGAATGCACAAGCAAATAATCAAAGACAACAAGTCGTTGCAACGACAGTGCTGATGGATATGCATCGCTCAAAACAGTCAAAGCACGAAGTCCAATTTCAACAGGGCTATTGAATGGTGATAAGCTAGATTTTTGATATTTAGTAATCACTTTACCCACCTAGTTTTTTTATCATTTGCAAGCTGGTGACAGATACCACCTCGATCACGCACCGACAATCTTGCATTTAATGCATGACCGCTTAGTTGTAGGAATTTTGCCGTTTTTACAACAGCCATAACCCGCATGTACCCATCTTCATGATGAGTACGACAGTCATCTTTTATTCCGTCATTAACATCGTCTTGAAGCCTCTCAAATTCACCAGGCGGTAATGTGTCACGTGAAAACATTCGAAGTGCCTCTGCACTGTAGAACTCAATCCGAGAGTCACTGAAGTGTTCACATACGTCAGTCTCACTTGCGATGTCACTGATGCATTCTACATTGCGTTTTAGATGATCGGCATATGCGTCTAACAGCTGTCTCACATAGTTCGCCTCATGACTTGCAAGGTCATTTGGCGGCATGTCCACTCGTTGTCTCGGTGGCAACCCACCTCCGAACCGAGCTACATGCCAACGTGTTTTTGCATGTTCATCAATAAGCCGCAGTGGCGGAATGGCACTGAAGATCGAAAAATTCAGCCCTCTAAGATATGATTTAAGCTCGTCATCAAGATCAATAATTGAAGTTGAAGTAATACCCGTTCGGCAGTGTTTATCCCAGTTATCGATAAGTTGAGCGCGTAATTTTTCAGGCTCTTTCAACATATTGGACAGTTTTGTTCCTGCTCCTTGTGGTGCCACGAAGAAATAGCGCCGAGGATAGCTGTAGTCCCCACGCCATGTGTAGTAAACAAGCTTACCAAATTCAATCCAAATATCACTTGGCTGCAACGGGCCTTTGTAGTGCTTGCACTGATAGTTGTCCCACAAATTCTTGTCGTGTGCGCACCATGCAATAACATCTCTCCCCATATCTCCTGCACCGCCACATCGTTCAACTAGGCTGTACTCGCTACGAAGAGAATCCGCCCACTCAAGAACAAATTCTTCCCACTGCCTGTCGCTAAAAATTCTAATACGCTCAATGGCTGGAATGGGATGCCCTAGAGCAACAAAATCGGGGGGTACATCTGCGGGAACAGAGGGGCAAGGTAATGGCTTCGTTTGTAGAATCTCTGTCATATTGCCGCTCCCCGGATAATCCTGCTCCTAACCTCTCCTGTCACCCGCTGAATTCCCATCGAACTCGCCATTGCGGCAACGCTGTCATCCATAGATTCACTTTTATGGGCCACACTCTTAGCCAATGCTCTCAACTCCTGCATCGCTATTTCATCCACCGCTCGACTGCCATTTTCTGAATAACGAAACGCTGGCCATTCACTGGTATCACTCCCCTCTGGCCAAAAGAACTCGCCAACCTCTTCGGTGGTGCTGGGGTATTGCGCTTCTGCCAGCAGATAAACTCGGTCACGGATGCGTTTGCCAGTACGTGCCCAGCCGTGGGCGCGGGCGATGCGTTTGGCGAGCACGTCTTCACGCACCGGGCCTTCGGTGTTGATGACGTAGGCGATCATGGTGTTTAGTGTTGCATCGTAGTTGGTGTCGAAGAAGGCTTCGGGGTTGATGGCCGTTACCACAGAGGTGGGATCAGCTTCATGAAACAGGCTTTGCCCTAACATGCCGGTGCTGCCTGTTGATTGATTGCGGGCATAGGCAACGTTGGCTGCGGCCATTGGTGGCTCTGCTATCAATGGCGCTGATGTTGCTTCATTGGCGGCAACGGGTTGTTGTACTGGTTTGAGCTGTGCCGTTTCTATCTGCGCGGGTGTTGCTGCTTTGGTTTTTTCTATTTCAACCCGCTTGGCGCGCTGTTGTTCGAGTGTGGCCTGTAGTTGTCTGTCTATTTTTCCTAATGCATCCGGGGCGTTGATCCACCAGTCGGTGGACCAGATGCGCAGGATCTCCCAGCCGAGGCCTCTCAGTACCTGCTCGCGCAGTTTATCTCGGTCTCTGGCGGTGGCGGAGCGGTGGTAGGTGGCGCCGTCGCATTCAACTCCGGCGAGGTAACGGCCGGGTGCGTCGGGATCAACCACACCGAGGTCGATGCGGAAGGAGGAGACACCGACTTGTGGGTGCACCTGCCACCCTTTACGGCGCAGTGCGTCAGCGACGGCTTCTTCAAAGGGACTGTCGTAATCGCCAATTGAACCACTGACCGCTTCAGCCAACGCTTTGGCTCCACGTTCGGCAAATTCTAGGAAATGTTTGAGGTCATGCACCCCTTTGGCTTGGGTGCGGGAGAGGTCGATCTGATCTGGGCTGAGACTAGAGAATACTCGCAACTCATGACGGGCGCGGGTGATAGCAACATTCAAGCGCCGTTCGCCGCCATCTTTGTTCATGGGACCAAAGTTCATGGAGACCTTGCCGGTGAGGTCTGGCCCGTAACCGATGGAGAAATACATGATGTCGCGTTCGTCGCCCTGCACGCTTTCAAGGTTTTTGACGAACACTGGCTCCAGTGCATCTTCAGCAAAGTAGGGCTCGATTTCGGGGTGCTGACGACGGGCTTCGTCGAGCAGATCTTCGATGAGGCGTTGTTGTTCCGAGTTGAAGGTGACAACACCGATGGTGAGTCTGGCGGCCTGAAACTGTTTGTTACGCAGCCTTGCCACCAGCTCATTCACCAGGGTTTTGGCTTCGGGTTTGTTGATGCGGGCGCCGCCTTTTTCGTAGACGCCCTCTTTTACCCAGTGGAAGCTCACGGCGCGGTCATCGGTCACTGGGGAGGGGAAAGTGACTAGCCCACCACCGTAGTAGCGATGATTGGAGAAGGCGATGAGGCTTTCGTGGCGACTGCGATAGTGCCAGGAGAGGTTGAGTATCGGCAGATTGGCGCCGATGCACTCATCCAGAATGCTCTCCAGATCGGCTTCGACATCTTCATCCATATCGTCATCACCCGCCGATGTTCCGCGACTAAAAAACGAGGTCGGTGGCATCTGTTTAGGGTCACCCACCATCACTACCTGTTTGCCACGGGCAATGGCGCCGATGGCATCCCAGACAGGTATTTGTGAGGCCTCGTCGAATACCACCAGATCAAACAACGCGGTCTCTGCTGAGAGGTATTGAGCAATCGAAATCGGGCTCATCAGCAGGCATGGCGTGAGTTTGGTGATGGTGCCAGGCATCAAACTGATCAGCTCACGCAGTGGTTTATGAGCCCGCTTTTTCTGCATCTCACGGCGCAATATTCCCCACTCTGAATTTCGGGTGACGCTGTCCTGATTGGGCAGATCAGCACACAGGCCTGCGTGAATATAACTGCGGGTGAGTTCGGTAAAGCGGTCGTCCAACGCTCTAAAATCGGCGATGCGTTTTTCATGTTCTGCCGAGACAAAGGTACGCAGCACCTCATCACCATCAACTATGGTATTGAGCCACCAGCGACAATAACTGATCTCGAAAGCTTCGCGCACCTCGCCCAATTCGACGACGCCTTGTTCTATGCCGAGTACTAACGGCTCTAGTCCGAGGCTGACGGCCTCGTTACGTGCCTTGCGCCACGCACACCAAGCGTGCAGCTTTGGTTGCATCGGTGGAATGGCGGCACAGAGCTCGGCGATACCTGCCGGGCTGTCGCCGCTGTTGGTCATCATATCGGTGGCAACGACACCGGCCCTGGCAGAAAAGTTATCAAGCGCGGTGTTGAAATCACTCAAACCATTGAGATAGTGATTACCTGCGCCACTGACGGGGCCTGCGGCATCCAGCAGCGCGTTGCCATCGCCCAGCAGTTTTTCAATGGTCGTTTTAATAGCACTGAGCGTGTCGGCATCGGCCGCCAGTGCTGCGATAGAGTCCGAGAGTCTCTGCTGGAATTGCTGCACTTTTTCGGATTCATCCAGCCCTGTTTTCAACCCATTCCACAGACCGGATGTTTTACCACTAAGGTCATCGAGGGCGGTGATGTTATTTTGCAGCGCTCGCAGTTGTTTTATTCGCTCCAGGTCAGCGGCGACATCCATTTGAGTATTGCCGGAGGTGTATGTGTGTAATACCTTGCACACACTACGCTGGCCAAGCCAGCTCATGGGCCAAAAAGATTCACCTGCCTTTTGCCACTGGGCGCTGAGACCATCGACATCAACCTGCACAATCTCTTCACGATACGGTGTGGAGAGTTGTTGGAAGGTTTGTTGATATTGCTTCACCAGCCCGATGCCGTTTTGCAGCTCTTCCATCAAACGGCGAATATCGGGGCGCAGGACAAAGCGCCAGTCATAACCCGCCGCCTCAGGCAGCGCCGTTGCTAACAATGCTAGCCCCCGACGCGTGCGTTCATCAAGCCCGTTAAGTGATAGGCCAACCACCTTGGCATATTCTGCGGCGGCAGTTTCCAGTTGTTTGGCTTTGGGGATAAGGTGTTGCGCGGTTTGAATGATCTCCTGCTGCCAGTGCGGCGACCACTCATCATGAGTGATGTGTACCAGCGGGCTATTGGCGATACTGCCAACCTCACGGGCGTTTAGATCGAGCCTGTCGGCCAGATTGCGCAGTCGATCTAGTGCATCTATATCGTGCTGATCGGCTGATGGCCATTGCAGGCCAAGTTTGGCCTGCTTCTGCCCAGACAAAATCTGGCCGATGGCGCGATAGGCGGTGAGTCCATTGTGGCGTTTGCTGTGCAGTTGTTTGACAAATTCATTGAGCTGATCGCGTAACAGCTTGAGCTTTTGCGCTTCACGCTGCCACTCATTTGCATCCACACTTCCTTTGGCATCCCAAGAACGGCCTAGCTGCTGTATCACATCGAGCTTGCGCGCTTTGCTGGAGTGGAGTTCCAGACAGAAATCCCCCAACCCCACATCACGCAAGCGGCGATAGACCACATCCAGTGCGGCGATCTTCTCGGAGACAAACAGCACCGTTTTCTTTTCTGCCAGACATTGCGCGATCAGGTTGGAGATGGTCTGGCTTTTACCGGTGCCGGGCGGGCCGATCAGAACAAAATCTTTGCCTTTAACGGCCGCCATAACGGCAGAGAGTTGCGAGGAGTCGGCAGGCAGTGGGCAGAAGGTCTCTTCTGGTCTGTAATTCTGATCGAGGCTGCGTGGATTTGGAAAACTGATAGTGCTGGAATAAGGATCGCGAGGTGTTTCAATCAAGTGACGCACAACCGGATTTTGTTTGAGTTGTTCGGTGCGTTCAACCAGATCTTTCCACATCAAGTATTTGGCAAAGGAGAAGGTTGATATCACGACCTCTTCCGATACCTCCCAGCCTTTGATGTCTTTTACTGCCTGTGAAACCTGTCGCCAGATGCCATGAATATCCAGACCATGATCATCTTTAGGCAGATCTATGTGAGCTACGGGAAGCTCCAATTCAAAATCCTGACGCAGCATCTGCACTAAGGTTGGATTAAAATGCGCCTCGTCATCATGCAGGGTAAGGCTAAAACCTTCACGCATACTTTTTCGATTCAGAATAACCGGGATAAGAATCAGCGGCGCACGAAAACGTTTGTCGTCATCATTTTCACGATTCCAGGTGAGAAAGCCGACTGCCAGAAACAGTGTATTGGCTCCACCCTCTGAGAGTGATACTTTTGCTGTTCGATAGAGTTCGGTAAGGCGCACATCCAACTCTTTGGCATCAATGCCTACCAATATTTCGTCGCGACGCAGGGCATCCAAAGCATGTTGTTTGTAAAGGTCTTCGTTGCTGCGCGTTTCGTGAATAGTGCGATTACGTGGATCATTACCATTCATTAGTTCAGGACGAGGCTTGAGTCGCAGTGTGTTGCCATCGGCCAATCGGTCTTCCAGTTGGCCGGGATCTGGTGCATCCAGTGTAATCGCTCGTTTACTTGCTTTGAAGTTCAACAGATTATTGCGTAGCGACAGATCGAGTAGTTTGCGCTGCCACAGATCCAGCCGGTCAATTGGTTTGGAGGAGAGTTCATCCGTGCGTCGAATCTCGTCATCGGGGAGATCAGGGGCTTCGTCAAATACCGGTTCAAACTCCTCCTGTTCTTCTGCTGCAGAAGTGAGGTTGCTCTTGGCATCATCATTCGCCAATGGTTTGATGCGTTGCAACCGTGCCCGCTTTACATCAACGACCAATTCAAAATTGGCTTCCTCATCTTCTGAAATCTTTTTTTCACCCGCCTCAATGGCGCGTTTGAATGTTGGACAGGGATGCTGCGTTAAGAGAGTCGTTTCAAATACTATTAACTCTTTTAGCTTTACCCGTTTTCTTAAGGCGGTGATATCATCCACGGTGACCGTGGAGAACTCTTCGTTCTTCAACCAGAGACCGGCAAAGGCGTGCCCTTTGGTAAATACGACAAGGGGGTTGAGACCACACTGTTCCAGTGCCGCACAAATGAGCAAAGTACTATCAATACAGGTGGCTAGTCCTGTATCTACGATCTGACCTGGGGTACGAATCTTCTGTCCGGTCTGTTCAAAACTGGCGGGCGGCAGTGCGTAGTCCAATCCGTTGGAGCCAATGGCTGCCCATATCGCAGAGGCGAGTTCCCATGCCCGTTTGGGGCCATCGGCGTAACCATTCAGGGCGGCATCCTTTTGATGTTCACGCAGGATCGTAGCTGCTTTTTTTAGTATCCGCTCCACTTGCGGATCATTGGGCTGAACATGAGCCGCCACCATTTCTGGCATATGGCCGATGCCACTCCACTGATTACGCGGCAATAATTCAATCGCCTGCTCATAATCGGCAACCGACTCACCATCGCTCATCAGCACCAAGGAGAGCTGCACAACCTCAGACTCATTCAACCGTCCCAGTAATGCACCATCTAACTGGAGATCCCTATCAGATATATTAAGCTTTTGTCCGGAAGCAATTGTATCGATATGCCAGCTTTTAATTTTTATGAAGGGAGGAGAAGAGGAGAGCGTTAGCGTCAGTTCATTCAGATCGCGATCACTATTATTAACCATCGCCAACTCTAGTAAAACAGGCACTGAATTTTGATAAAACGCGAGATTAAATTTCGGCGCAAATACAGCATCGATACCAATTGCTTTGGCTACTGCTGAGGCCTCATTAGAAGGCCCTGATATAGTTATTGACTCCATCTCCCCCCCATTACATTAATATTTTTCTTCACCTATAGCACATGGCTGATAGATCGCCCTAGTTTTTTAACAGGCATCCTCCGTCAAATAGGGACAACACTCTGACTTAACGTGTTAACAGCAGCGATGAGCTTTTTCTGATGAAGCCAGATATGTCGTTCATCAATGTACAAAATCAGGGGTGCTTATTACTAATGCCATTTAGACGCTGATGGATGACACTGAAAAGAAGTTTGGCATTTCACTGGGGGGTAGCTACAAAAGGGTGAGCTAGACACCCCGGTATAGGGTGATATCCATGGTGCCGTCTATCCGAGGCAAAAAATATCGGGGCTGGCGGAAAACAATATATCCGCAGCTAATGGGGGAGATTTGCGCTCTGCCCATAAATTTGGCAAGTAGCTCAACGCTGATAGCCCCGATGCTCAAGCAGACAAGTCATTGGGTCAGCCTGAAATTGATCATATTGGCTAGCAGTCACCATTTCTTATAGCAATTCAACTTAAAAAATCCGCTGATCACAAAATGGACACGGTTTGGACTAGAGGGAAATTCGGAGGTTTGTGGCCTGTCTGGCTAAAGGTCTAATACAGAAGATGGTGCGCCCGAAGGGATTCGAACCCCTGGCCTCTGCCTCCGGAGGGCAGCGCTCTATCCAGCTGAGCTACGGGCGCATTTAAAGATTGATCTGATCTGGCCGCTGCGCTGGGCGTGGGCCGACTTAGGCGGCAGTGCTGATTGACTGAGCACCCTGAGCCAAAATCCGACAAGCGGCAAAGGATACAGTTTTTCCCGGTTTGAGTCTATGCAGGAGATGGGGAGCCAGCGGCGGCCCCATTCGCTACCCTCCCTGTTCATGTGAACGATTGGCCAAGCAGGCGCAGGCCGACCGGCTTTATATGCCGACATGTGCGCCGGGGGGTCGCTAACACGGCAAGGACAGCTTCAATATAAACCAGTGCTGCTGTTAGACTAGGATTAAGGTGAGATTAAGCGGTACCGCCATTAGTAGATATATTTGTCTGTTTTGAAGGGGTTACCGGAGGGCGACTATTTCAATCAAAATCTATCCTCCCTCTATTTAAAGAGTCTATGTCGGAAATAATGGGCAAAATTCCATCGTCAACTGTCACTATCCGGGTGGCTGTTTTTTTACGCTTACTACTGCTCAGCCTGCTGACATCTGCAACAGCTGCACACGCCGCAACTGAGCGCAGCTTCTCTGTTGGCATTGTGCCGCAGCTCGAGATCCGCCAGATCCATGACATCTGGACGCCCATTCTGAATGAACTGCAACAGCGCACTGGTTACACATTTAAATTCAGTGGCTCCGCCTCAATCCCTGAGTTTGAAAGGCAGTTCTCTGCCGGACAGTTCGACTTTGCCTATATGAACCCTTACCACCAGCTCCTGGCCAACAACAGACAAGGTTATATTCCGTTGGTACGCGATATCGGCAGTGAACTGCACGGCATCCTGGTGGTGAAAAAAGGCGCCATCAAAAACATCAATGAACTGGCAGGAAAGAGCATCGCCTTTCCTGCCCCGAATGCGCTAGGGGCCTCACTGATGATGAGGGCAGAGCTGAGCAACCGGTTCAAACTTAACTACCACCCCATTTACGTAAAATCACACAGCTCTGTTTACCTGAATGTACTGCTGGGAGTCACCCCCGCAGGTGGCGGAATTGACAGGACACTCAAACAACAACCAGAGAACATCCGCAACAACCTGGAGGTGATCTACCGCACCGCAGGTTTTGCCTCCCACCCCTTTGTCGCGCACCCGCGTGTGCCACTAGAGATACAACAACAGGTGCAGCAGGCGTTACTCGATTTTGCCGCTACCAGCAGGGGCAAGGCGCTTCTCAATCAGGTGCCGTTCCAGCAACTGGGCAGCACCCACTATGACGACTACAAACCGATTGCCGCACTTGGTTTAGAACAGTTTTACGTTCAGGAATAATAATGGGACTACGGACAAAACTTTTTTTTCCTGCCATTCTCGGCTTTGTGCTGATTGCCAGTACCATCCATTTTTTCTGGGTTCCAGAGTACCTGGCAGATCAATACGACCATTTCATCCAGGATCAGGTCAAGCTGCTCTCCACCCTGGAACCTGAACTCGCCAACTCCATTGTTAATGGTGATCTGGCAACGTTACATGCTTCACTTAACAGACAGCTAAACCTAAACAGCCGCGCATGGCTGGCCATCAGCCTGCATAACCCTGACGGCCTCCGCCTCTTTCCCATCGACCCTGTCAGACACCTTTCTGGCGCTTACATCTGTCTGCACCAGCACCCCATCATCTTTGGTGATCAGGTGGTCGCAATGCTGGATCTCACTCTGGATTGGCAGCCTGCGCTTGATATAAAACTCGCCCAGATTCACCGCATCGAACTGCTGATCCTGATCACCATTGGTTTGATTGGCATCGCCAGCATGGCCTGGCACAACATTCTCTTGCGTCGTCCGCTGGAACGGCTTGAGTACGCTGCGGCCCGGCTCAGTGAAGGTGATTTTTCCGCGCCACTGCCAAAACAGAACCACGATGAGATCGGCAATCTCGCGCGCTCTTTTGCCCAGATGCGCGCCTCGTTGCAGGCATCGCAGGCTGATCTCTCTGCTGCTCTGCTCGAGTCTCAGAACAACGCCGACAAATACCGTCTTGAAGTCAAATTTCGTGAAGCGCTGTATGAGTTACAGGAGATATCGTTATCATCAACAAACCGACAGGAGCTACTGGATAGAACCTTACAAAAACTCATGTCGCTGGAGTTTCTCACCATCGAACATAAGGGGGCCCTCTTTCTGGCAACCGACAAAGCGGGGGTATTTCAGCTGGTAGCAAAATTCAATCTTGATACCGCACTGGAAACACAAACCACCAGGGTCACCTTCACCAATCAAAATGCAGACGAAAAAAATCTGCTTATTTGTGAAACGGAACAGAATCACCAGCAGTGCAACATTGCGATAAAATTTGCTGCTAAAACTCTCGGCTTCATGCGCCTTTACCTGCCTGATGGCTATCAGAACAGTGAGATCGAGATGAATTTTCTGAATTCATCCGCAGACATTCTGGCCAGCGCTATCAACTGGCTCGACTATGAAGATGCGCTCTGCAAAAACAATGTAGAACTGGCCAGTGCCAAGTATGAGGCCGAGTGTTCAAACCGCGCCAAAGGTGATTTTCTTGCCACCATGAGCCATGAGCTGCGCACCCCCCTGAACGGTGTGCTGGGCATGGCGCAGCTGCTCCAGACAACAACACTTGACGATGAGCAGATGGGCTATGTCACTACCATGATCAGCTCAGGCAACAGTCTCGTCACCATCATCAACGACATCCTCGATCTCGCCAAAATCGAAGCGGGCAAACTGGGTGTGGAAGAGATTGTCTTTGACCTGCAACATAGCGCACAGGAGGTGGTGCAGCTGTTGTTGCCGCGCGCACAGGAGCGGGGACTACGGCTGAACCTGCACTACGCCACCCATTGTGACCGTTACTTTCTGGGGGATCCCGGGCGCATTCGCCAGATCCTCCTAAACCTGATCGGCAACGCCATCAAGTTCACCCATCACGGCTACGTCACCATCAATATCGCCTGCGCACCACACTCACAACAACAGAGCGCCGTGCGCATCGCCATTACCGATAGCGGCATCGGTATTCCAATCGATGTGCAGCGGCGACTTTTTGAGTCATTCACCCAAGCCGACACCTCCACTACCCGCAAGTACGGAGGCACTGGCCTTGGCCTGGCCATCTGTAAACAGCTGGTCGAGTTGATGGGCGGCACCATTGGTCTCAACAGCACACCCGGCGAGGGCTCCACGCTCTGGTTCCGCATCAATCTCTACACTCGCAGTGCGTCAGATGTCGCACCACAGAGGGTTGGTGACAGCAGCGGCAATGGACCACTCTTCAGCGGGACCGTCCTGGTGGCCGAGGACAACGTGATCAATCAGACGTTGCTGGTCTCGATGTTAAAAAAACTGGGCCTGCGTCATGAGGCGGTTGATGATGGCAGCGCTGCCATCCAGGCATGGCAGAGCGGTAAGTTTGATCTGATCCTGATGAATTGCCAGATGCCGGGCATGAATGGTCTGCAGGCGACAC
>CAMTXZ010000070.1:0-11381 GCA_947085765.1 uncultured Chromatiaceae bacterium
AGATGATAACAAGTGTGACTGGAGTTCAGACGTGTGCTCTTCCGATCTAGATGGCCAATACCTTCAACATGTTGCGCTCGAACGATCTGATCTGGTCGTTCGTCATCAACAATTACCTGCTGGGCAGGCAGCCGGCGGCGTTCGACCTGCTGTACTGGAATGCCGACCAGACCAACATGCCGAAAGAAATGCACCTGTTCTATCTGCGCGAGTGCTATCAGAACAATACCCTGTCAAAGGGCGAAATGACGCTCGGCGGCGAGCGCCTCGATCTGGGTAAAGTCAAAATTCCGGTGTATCTGCAAAGCTCGCAGGACGACCATATCGCGCCCTATCGCTCGGTCTATAAAAGCGTGCGCCTGCTCGGCGGCGAAAAGCGTTTCATCGTTGCCGGCTCCGGCCATATCGCCGGGGTGATCAACCCGCCATCGGCCAATAAATATCAGCATTGGACCAATGAAGCGCAACCGGCGGACGTTGCGGACTGGTTTGCCGGCGCCACCGCGCATCCCGGCTCCTGGTGGCCAGACTGGAATGCGTGGGCGGCCGCCAAGAGCGGCAAAAAGGTCGCCGCCCGCATCCCCGGCACAGGCAAGCTGGCGGTGATCGAGGACGCGCCCGGCTCGTATGTGAAGATCAAGGGGCGCTAGCGTAGCCATTCAACGAAACGGGTTGGTAATGGTTATGCCCTCTATCGCGCGGCCATGGCTCATATCTTCGGTGTAGAGTTCGCCGCAGCCAAGGGCGCGGGCTGCGGCGATGATCGCGCTGTCCCAATAGGAAAAGCCGTGCGCCGCCTTGATTTCCAGGGCGCTCTGCATGAGCGCAACCGTGATGTCCTGTATCTTGAAACGCCGCCAGGTGCGTATCAATCCTGCGGCGATCTCGTGCGGCAGCGCATCGGCGCGTGATGCCCGTGTCGCCTGCACATAGAACTCCTGCAAAACCTGAACCGATAGCCCGCAATCATCCCGTTCAAGCAGTTTGATGGCGCGCTCCCGTTTGCGCGCTTCGCCGCCGGCAGTGCTGATTGAATAGAGCAGGATATTCGTATCCAGAAACACCACTGAGATCACTGGCTGCGTGCGTGAATATCGTCACGGGAAATCCGGTCCGCCGCACGGAACGGCCCAACGCATTCACGTAATGCCCGCTCGTCACGCTTCAACTGTTCGGCCTCGCTTTCATTCGCGGCAATCTGAATGAGGAATTGCCTGACCAGCGCGGACACCGAGGTGTCCCGCTCCGCCGCCTTAATCCGCGCCCGGCGGTAAGTTTCATCATCCAGTGATACTGTGATATTTTTCATATTATCACAATAATCAGGATTTATCTAAATGTCAAACGCCCCAAATGTGCGCCCCATATGTGCTTTATGGCCCAAGCCTTAACCTGTGGATGTATCTTCAGAACTTGCTTCCCTATTTTTTCATAATTCAGTAGGACGCGGTATGAAATATTCAGGAAACTGGCTTGGCTGGGCGGCGATCCTTGGCGCTTCACTGATCTATGCGGGGAATTTCGTCGCCTCGCGCCATGGCTTGCAGAACGCGATTGGCGCCAATGACCTGGTGGCGCTGCGGTTTGGCGTGGCCGGGGTGGTGCTGCTGCCATTGTTATGGCGCCAGGGCATGCGCGGACTGGCGGGCATAGGCTGGGGGCGTGGCGTGGCGCTGACCATGTTCGCCGGCGCGCCGTTTATGCTGCTGATGGCTTGGGGGCTGAAATATGCGCCTGCAGCGCATGGTGCGGCGCTTGTTCCAGGCTCGATTCCCGTGGCGACGGCTTTCGGCATGTGGCTGATAGCGGGGGTCCGGGTTTCAGCCGTCAAATGGCTGACGCTGATGCTGATCGTGCTGGGCCTTGTGCTGGTCAGTGGCGCATCGGGCGCAGGCGGAGTGGTTCTGTTCGGCGATCTGCTGTTCATACTGGCCGGGGCGGGCTGGAGCCTGTACGCGATCCTGCTGCGTCAATGGCAGGTTGATCCATGGGCGGCCGCATCCGCCGTGTCGGTGCTGTCGCTCGGATATCTGCCGGTTTATTTCCTGATTCTCGGCCCTGGGCTTGGCGCCGCCCCTCTCTGGCAAATCCTGTTGCAGGGATTTAACCAGGGCATCCTGAATTCCATCGTGGCGCTGCTGCTGTTTTCCTTCGCTGTACGCACGCTGGGACCGGCGAAAACGGCGCTCGGCAATGCAACGGTGCCGGTGCTTGCGGCGTTGATGGCGGCGCCCATATTAGGCGAGACGCCAGGCGCGCTGCAATGGGCTGGCATTGCGCTGGTGATCGGCGGCGTGGCGCTCGGCACCCAGCTACAGGACCCGCCGCCCCGGCCGGCTTCGCAGTAAACAGCATCAGATGGAATCGCCGGGGGCGATTCCATCTGATGAGAACATGGTCTAGTGGATGGCGGATAACAGGGGCATGCGCCCTTACATTCCCTGTTATTGAAATACAGAAGGAAATAACCGGTTGCGCCGCGCCCTGGAGATCCTCAAAAAAACCTATGGCTATGATAGTTTTCGCGGACAGCAGGCCGAAATTATCGGCCATATCATTGGCGGCGGGAACGCCTTTGTTCTGATGCCGACGGGCGCGGGCAAGTCTTTGTGCTATCAAATTCCGGCGCTGTGCCGCGATGGCGCCGGAATAATCATATCGCCGCTGATTGCGCTGATGCAGGACCAGGTGGCGGCGCTGCTGCAGCTTGGCGTCAGGGCGGCGGCGATCAATTCGAGCATGACGGCGGAGCATATATCAAACACCAAAAACGCCATCCGCAATGGCGTGATCGATTTGGTCTATGTGGCGCCAGAACGGCTGCTGATGGCTGATTTCCTGGAACTTCTTCAGCAATCGCCTCTGGCGCTGTTCGCGAAAGACGAGGCGCACTGCGTTTCGCAATGGGGGCATGATTTCAGGCCGCATTATGTGCAGCTTTCGGCGCTGGCCCGGCGCTTTCCAACTGTGCCGCGCGTGGCGCTGACCGCCACCGCCGATGCGCCGACCCGCAAAGACATCATCGGCCGGCTGCATTTACATGACGGAAAAACATTTCTTGGCGGTTTCGACCGGCCGAATATCCATTACGCGATCATGATCAAGGATAACCCGAAGCAGCAACTGCTGCGGTTTATCAAGCACGGTCATGCGGGCGATAGCGGCATCGTATATTGCCTGTCACGCAAACAGGCGGATGAAACGGCGGCGTGGCTGCGAGAGGAGGGCTTTAACGCGCTTGCCTATCATGCGGGCATGACGGGCGAGGCGCGGGCGCTCAGCCAGGCAAGATTTCTGCGCGAAGATTCCATCATCATGGTGGCGACCATCGCCTTTGGCATGGGTATCGACAAACCCGACGTGCGTTTTGTGGCGCATCTCAATCTGCCCAAGAGCATCGAGGTCTACTATCAGGAGACCGGCCGCGCCGGGCGTGACGGTCTGCCCGCCGATGGTTGGATGGCCTACGGTCTGCAAGATGTAATTACACTGCGGCAGATGCAGGAGAACTCCGTCGCCGACGAACAGCACAAACGGGTTGAACGCCACAAACTCGATGCGATGCTGGGGCTGTGTGAACTGACCAGCTGCCGCCGTCAGGCACTGCTGCGTTACTTCGGTGACAAACTCGACCACCCCTGCGGCAACTGCGACAACTGCCTGACCCCACCGGCCACCTGGGATGCCAGCGTGGCGGCGCAAAAGGCGCTGTCGTGTGTGCATCGCACCGGCCAGCGTTTTGGTGTTAACTATCTGGTTGATGTGCTGCGTGGCAGCGACCATGAACGTATCAAACAGTTTGGCCACGACAAACTCACCACCTATGGCATCGGCAAAGAGCACAGCGCCATCGAGTGGAAAAATCTCTACCGCCAGTTGATTTCACGTGGGTTGTTGAATGTTGATATCGAAGGACATGGCGGCCTGCACCTGACCGACGCCGCGCGGCCGGTGCTGCGCGGCGAAGAGAAACTGCATCTACGTAAAGTGACCAAGGCCGAAAAGCCAGAACGCAAACGCAATGAAAAACAGTTCAAACAGGCGGCCGACAGCACACTCTGGGAGGCGCTACGGCAGAAGCGTAAACAGCTGGCCGAAGAGCAAGGGGTGGCGGCTTATGTCATCTTCCACGACGCGACACTGATGGAGATGGTGGAGCGGCAGCCGCAGACACTCGAGCAGCTCGGTCTGATCTCCGGCATCGGCGCCCGTAAGCTGGATGCCTATGGTGAGGCCTTTCTGGAGGTAATCTGCGAATCGGCCCAACCCGCCACCATCACCGATACCATTGCCGAAACGGTCACACTGCTCTGCCGGGGGCTGGACCCGGTCGCCATCGCCCATCAACGTAACCTGACACTGAATACCGTCTACTCCCATCTGACCAAGGCCATCGAGAGTGGTGAGGTGGAGCTGGAAGATGTGATCACACTGGAAAAACATGAGCTGCAAGCCATTCAGCTCGCCTTTGAACAGAGCGATGATGGCAAGATCAAACCGGTATACGAGGCACTGGAAGGGGCGTATGAGTATGGGGTCTTGCAGTGTGTCAGGGCGACGTTAGCACCACAGCATTAGCCCATAACAGCCACCCTCCCCTTCAAACATGAAAGGGAGGATGGTTAAAACATTAACGTCGTGCAGCAGCCTTGGCCTTTTTTTCATTCTCTGGCAGCGTGATATTCAACTCCAGAATATCAAACCCACCTTCGCGATCCAGATTGACCTTAATGTCGCCCAGATCGATATTGGCATATTTGCTGACTACCGCCAGTAGCTCCTGCTTGAGAGCTGGCAGATAGTCAGGCGCATCATCATTGGTATGTTCATGGGCAAGGATGATCTGCAAGCGCTCCTTGGCCATAGAGGCGCTTTTTTTGTTGCGATTGCGTGTCAGGTAATCAAGGATAGACATGGTTTAGGTCCCAAACAGTCGTTGCAGAAAACCCTTTTTCTCGGGTCCCATGAAGCGCATCGGACGCTCTTCGCCCAGGAAACGCGCCACCAGGTCCTGATAGGCCTGGCCACTGTTACTATCATCATCACGCACGACCGGCACACCGGAGTTGGAGGCCTGCAACACTGCGGGGGATTCAGGGATGATACCGAGCAGTTTGATGCCCAGCAGCTCCTGGATATCATCGATGCTAAGCATCTCGCCACTCTCAACACGGCTAGGTGAGTAACGGGTTACAACCAGATGCTCCTTGATTGGGTCCAGACCATCTTCAGCACGTTTTGACTTGGCGCTAAGGATACCGAGGATGCGGTCAGAGTCACGCACTGACGAGACCTCAGGATTGGTAACAACCAACGCCTCATCGGCAAAGTAGAGCGCCATCAGTGCGCCGCGTTCGATACCGGCAGGTGAGTCACAAACGATAAAATCAAAACTCTCTTTCAGCTCATCAATCACCTTGCCCACACCCTCTTTGGAGAAGGCATCTTTATCGCGGGTTTGCGAGGCTGGCAGGATGTAGAGATTGTCGTAGGCCTTATCGCGAATCAGCGCCTGTTTCAGCGTTGCCTCACCATTGATGACGTTGACAAAATCATAGACCACCCGACGCTCGCACCCCATGATAAGGTCGAGGTTGCGCAGTCCAACATCAAAATCGATAACCACCGTTTTATGACCACGCATGGCCAGACCGGTAGAAAAACTTGCGCTGGTAGTAGTCTTGCCTACCCCACCCTTGCCTGACGTGACGACAATAACCTTGGACAAGGTTGCCTCCTTAATTCGCTCAAAATGGATCAATCACTATTGCATCAACAGGATGCAACGACCGTTTATTATTCTCTTCCTAACTGTTTAACCGATAGCTCAAACCGTTTAACTCAACGGTGAGATCAGTAGTTGTGTACCTTCAAGATACACCTGCACAGCCTTGCCACGCATACTGGCTGGCTGTGACTCTTCATAAACCTGATAATTACCAGCGATAGCGAGCAGCTCAGCCTCCATGGATTGGGTAAAAATACGGGCGTTGACGTCACCCAATACACCCGCCATGGCACGACCACGCAGTGGTGCATAGATATGGATGTTGCCATCGGCAATCACCTCTGCGCCGGCATTTACCTGCGCCATCACAATCAGATCACCACCCTGGGCATAGATCTGCTGACCAGAGCGGACCGGCTGCCGTATCACGCGGGTCGGGCGAGCCACCGCCTGTGCCTGCGCCAAAACCGGCACTTCGCTCTTGGGCGCTGCTTCAGCGGGTTTTTTACTTGCTGCTGCCGGAATGGCGCCGCCTTTCAGCACGGCCAGACCCGCGGCTAGCGCTGCCGCATTTTGTACATCACTACCTTGACGTATGCCGACCGGCACCAGCTGATGGCATCGCAACAGCGTGGCTAGGACCGAGAGGTCGAGCAGGCCATCCTCATCCTTGACATGTTCAAGATCGATCACCACCGGGGCATTTTCAAAAAAGGCGAGGTGTTTAGCCAGGTGTTCGGAGAGCGTCTCGCCTATCTCCAGAACATCAGCGCTATAGAGCCGCAATACCGGCAGCGTGAACATTGAACCTTTGATTTCGACTGCGCGATGACCGTCAGATGTCACGGAGGCCTCTACTTTCCTAGCATCGGATTGCAAGTTGCAAACCCTCCAAATTGTTCAGCCGCTCATATACAAGCCTGGCGAACGCCAGAATTTGCCGGTACTTTAACATAGCTAAGGTCACGACTGAAACCATATTGTCCCAACATATCTATATACAATGGGCGCCCCATGGCTATCCGCCAGCCGGCGCCAGTAGTTCCACCGCTGCCCTGTCAACTAGCCTATAATGGCCACCGTTTTCCCAAGACCAGACATCCAATGCCTACCCCCATCGCCAAGGCCAAAATCGAACGTCTGCTGAAACTGGCCACCTACGCCTCTGTCTTCACAGCATTGCTGTTAATCGGCGCCAAAACAGTCGCCTACTGGTACACCGACTCCGTCAGCGTGCTCGCCTCACTGATTGACTCGCTGATGGACGCCGGCGCCTCACTGATTAATTTGCTGGCCGTACACTATGCCCTGGCACCGCCGGACAAGGAACACCGTTACGGTCATGGCAAGGCAGAATCAGTAGCCGGTTTGGCCCAGGCCACCTTTATCGCCGGTTCTGGTATTTTTCTAATCATTCAGTCCGTCGAGCGACTGTTCAATCCCAAGCCGATAATGGATATTGAGATTGGCCTCTGGGTGATGGGTTTTTCTATCGTTGCCACCACCATTTTGATGTTCTTCCAGCACTATGTGATTCGTCGCACGCAATCAACGGCGATCCGTGCCGATGCCCTGCATTACAAAAGTGACCTGCTGACCAATGCTGCGATCATTGTGGCGCTGCTGCTGTCACAGATCGGCTGGCTGGGTGTCGATCCAATCTTCGCCCTGGCCATCGCCGCCTATGTGCTCTACAGCTCATGGCAGATCGGCAGCGACGCATTCCACGACCTGCTCGACCACGAACTGCCCGATGAAAAACGTAAACTGATTTTAGATATCGCCAGGTCACAGCCCGGCGTCCTGGGAGTGCATGATCTACGCACCCGTCTTTCAGGCCGCACCGAATATATCCAGATGCACCTGGAACTGCCCGATGACCTACGCCTGATTCAGGCCCACGCCATTGCAGACGTGGTAGAAAAAGCGATTAAAAAAACATTTCCGACCGCTGACGTGGTGATTCATCAAGACCCCATCAGCACAGTTGATCTAAGCTTGGTGCCTGTAAAACAGCAACACGAATAGATAAAAAACCGATACTGATTTATATATTTAAGGATTTACACCTTGAGCCAAACTGCCTTTTCAACCCTTAAGCTGAGCACCGCCCTGCTTGAGAACATCTCATCCCTGGGCTACCAATCCATGACCCCCATCCAGGCGTTGAGCCTGCCCACTATTTTGGCGGGTAAAGATGTCATCGCGCAGGGAAAGACCGGTTCTGGAAAAACAGCCGCCTTCACCCTCGGGCTATTGGAAAAACTCGATGTAAAAAACTTTCGCATCCAGGCACTCGTGCTCTGCCCGACTCGGGAGCTGGCCGACCAGGTCGCCAATGAAATTCGTAAACTTGGCCGCACCATTAACAACATCAAAGTATTAACACTTTGTGGTGGCATCCCGTTTGGGCCACAGGCAGGATCACTGGAACACGGCGCTCACATTGTTGTTGGCACACCGGGACGTATTTCTGATCACCTGCGTAGAGGCACACTTAAGCTCGATAGTTTAAATACGCTAGTGCTTGATGAGGCGGACCGCATGTTAGACATGGGGTTTCAGGCGGAGATTGATGCAATCATTGATCAAACTCCACCGCAGCGCCAAACCCTGCTATTCAGCGCCACCTTCCCCGAACAGATTCACGCCATTGCACAACGCATCATGATCGAACCTGTAGTAGTACAAGCCGCCACCACCCATGACGACAGCAGCATTCAACAGCACTTCTACCAGGTAGATGACGAGACCGATCGTCTCACCGCATTGCGCCTGTTGCTACTACAGTTCCGCCCCGAATCGGCAGTAGTCTTCTGCAATACCAAAGTAGAAACACAAAGTGTCGCCGATGAATTAGCCAGACACGGCTTTAGTGTATTGGCACTGCATGGTGATCTGGAACAGCGGGATCGTGATCAAACCCTGGCGCAGTTTGCCAACAAAAGTGCCTCCATCCTCATCGCCACCGACGTCGCCGCGCGCGGCCTCGACATCGACACCCTGGATGCCGTCATCAACTACGACATCGCCCGCGACGCCGAAACTCATGTACACCGCATCGGTCGCACCGGCAGGGCCGGCAGCAAAGGCCTCGCCTGCACCTTGTACAACGAAAAAGAGCGCGCCAGGATTGCCCGCATAGAAGTCTACCTGGATCAAACCCTGGAGACTCAGCCGCTACCACCACTCAGCATACTGGAACAACCCATCTACCAACCACCCATGACAACCTTGCAGATTGATGGCGGCAAAAAACAGAAGGTAAGGCCCGGCGATATTCTGGGCGCACTGACCGGTGAGGATGGCATCAGCGGCGCTCAAGTCGGCAAGATTCAGGTCTTTGAAAACTTTGCCTACGTCGCAGTCAATCGTGATACCGCCAGGGCAGCGCTCAAAAAACTCTCTGAAGGAAAACTAAAAGGCCGTTCTTTCCGGGTCAGACAGATAAAAAATTAACTCGGCATCAAAAGTCACAATGCCCGCAACGCCTTGGCGTGATACGCCAGGTGTTCACCAATAAAGCTGGCGACAAAATGGTAGCTGTGGTCATACCCTTCCTGCATCCGCAGGGTAATGGGCACACCCTGTTTTGCGCAGGCGGCAACAAAATCCTGGGGAAACAGCTGCTCCGCCAAAAACTCATCATCACCTCCCTGATCAATTAATACCGGCATTGCCTTGCACCCTGCCTTCACCAACTCGGTGGCATCGTAGCCCTTCCAGAGTTCTGTGTTAGCACCCAGATAAGCACTGAAGCAGCCCTCACCCCAAGGTGACTTCACTGGATGACAGATCGGTGAAAAGGCCGATACCGAACGATAACCACCCACCTCTTTCAAGCCGCAGATCAAGGCGCCGTGCCCGCCCATGGAGTGACCACTGATGGATTTAACACCGGCCAATATCGGCAAGTGGGCCTCGATCAATGCCGGCAGTTCAACGGTGACATAATCGTACATCTGATAATGGCGCGACCAAGGCGCCTGAGTAGCATTGAGATAAAACCCCGCCCCCTTGCCCAGATCGTAACGCCCTGGCTCGTCGGCAACATCGTCCCCACGCGGGCTAGTATCAGGCATCACCAGCGCCAGGCCGAGTTCCGCAGCATACCGTTGCGCTCCCGCCTTGGTGCGCACATTATCATCCGTACAGGTAAGCCCAGACAGCCAGTACACGGCAGGTACTTTTTCCGTCTCAGCCAGCGGCGGCAGGTAGACTGAAAACGTCATGTTGCAATGACAACTGGCCGACTGATGTTCATAACGATTAAGCCAACCGCCAAACTCCTTAACACGTTCAATCTGTTTCATCTGGCCAGTCCCTAAAAGATGATGACGGAGCGAATGCTCTCACCACTGTGCATCAAATCAAACGCCCGATTGATCTCTTCCAGTGGCATGGTATGGGTGACCATTTTATCCAGCTCAATTTCACCACTCATATAGCGATCAACATAACCGGGCAACTCGCTGCGCCCCTTAACACCACCTAAGGCACTGCCCCTCCAGGTGCGGCCAGTCACCAACTGAAATGGACGTGTAGCGATCTCCTCACCAGCACCGGCCACCCCAATCACCGTAGAGACGCCCCACCCCATATGGGTGCACTCCAGGGCTTCACGCATCACGTGTACATTACCAATACATTCAAAAGAGTAATCCACACCACCCTTGGTCATCTCGACAATCGCCTCGGTAACAGTGCCACTCAACTCGTTAGGATTTATAAAATCAGTTGCCCCCAACGCCTTGGCCATCGTCCATTTACCCGGGTTAACATCCACCGCAATAATACGTTTTGCCTTGGCCATCACCGCACCCTGAATACAGGAGAGACCAATACCACCCAGGCCAAATATCGCCACAGTAGAACCCGGCTCTACCTTGGCAGTATTGATAACAGCACCAATACCCGTCGTGACACCACAACCCAACAGACAGACCTTATCCAACGGCGCCGCTTTATTAATTTTTGCCAGCGCAATTTCAGGCACCACCGTATATTCGGCAAAGGTAGAACAACCCATATAGTGATATAAAGGTTTACCATTAATAGAAAACCGACGTGTACCATCAGGCATAAAGCCCGTCCACACAGTGGCGGCAATGGCCTGACACAAATTGGTTTTGCTAGAGCGGCAATATTCACATTTTCCACACTCGGCAATGTAGAGCGGAATCACGTGATCACCCGGCTTCAGATCTTTAACGCCAGGGCCACACTCCACCACTTCGCAGCCACCCTCATGACCCAACACTACCGGGAAGACACCTTCCGGGTCCTTGCCAGACAGAGTAAACGCATCGGTGTGGCAAACACCAGAGGCAATCACCTTAAGCAACACCTCGCCCTCTTTTGGGCCAGCCACATCAATCATCTCGATAGAGAGCGGCTTGTTCGCCTCCCATGCCACAGCAGCCTTCGCCTTCATAAGTCATCCTCCATGTAATTTAAAGTTATGCAATCCCCGCCCCGGCATCACCTACAGCCTGACAAAATAGGGCAGTGCCAAACCACAGACCAACGGCACAACCTCCCGCTGCTTTTTTCCGTAGAGAAAAAACCCAAACCCGATGGAGCTGACCAACACCCCCCAAAGCAGCAGTGATGTATTCAATTCAGCCTCGCAGAGATTTAACGTTCAATATAA
>CAMTXZ010000071.1:0-1114 GCA_947085765.1 uncultured Chromatiaceae bacterium
AATCACACTATTTATCGAGCAACATAATCAGTCACCAAAACCTTTTGTTTGGACCAAAAATGTTGGTCAAATAATGGAGAAAGTGGGGCGAGCTAGAGAGATATTACAAAATGTATAATATATTCAGGACACTACACTAGTTGCTACGCAATACCAATCGCTCCAGCGCTAATGGGTTGGCCTCATCAGCACCAAAAAATGCGGTGTTGATTAACCCCTGATCCACGCCATCAGGTAGCAACAATAAAATTTTACCCTTCAGCACCTCGCCGTCACGAGTCTCCCACATGTTCAAAAACTGCTGTTGGGTAAAACGGCGATTGCCCCATGACGGATGCCCAAAGCACTGCGTGGGGCAGGCTCTCAGCTAGCTGCACACTGCCATCGGCACCAATACCCCGGATCACAGAAAAGTGATCATCATCACGATAACGCAGATAGGCAATCGCTGGTGTTTTGAGTTTGCGCAGCTGCTCAAAGTTGAGTGCCACCCCCGTGCCCTTGAGCCCGTAGGGGCGCACCACCTCAGCCATGTCGCTAAAGGATGCTGCACCATCCTTGGCCATCGTCTCCAGCAGCGCCTCTTCCGTCACATCAAAACCGTAAAAACCATTCATGATCGTCGCCACGGATGCCGCGCCGCAGGAGTAATCCAGATCCTGTTTGACAACACCCGCATCCCGCAGCTGCTTCCAGCTTTTAACAGCCACCGTGCCGTTGAGTGTGGCTGTGCTGATTAGTGCCTCGGTTGCCGTCGTAACGCCGACGTACATTCCCAACAGACAGGCAACTATGTACCTATTAAAGCGCATTGTTAACCTTGAAGGTCTGGCTAACATGATTGGCAAGTTCATTACTGATGTTGTTGAAGAGGTTTAACGCAGCATCACGTAGCAGAGCAGTCAAATATTGTCCGGTATCCGATTCAACAAGTCGGATATATTCCTCCAGCTCATCATCCGATACAGAACGATACATACTAATAAGTCGGTAATAAACAATACCAAAGGTTGTTGAAGTGCGATAATGCATCCATGAAATATGATGCAAGACAATTACCGACACAAGAACAGGCACTGCTGCGTCGTCTGGCAGTTCAAAGAGTGCTTGATGG
>CAMTXZ010000072.1:0-5887 GCA_947085765.1 uncultured Chromatiaceae bacterium
CTGCTCACGCTAAAAAATTCGCCGCACCAATACAATCGCCACCGTCAAAAATGCCACCGGCGCCACCAGCACACTCATCAGCGGTGTCAAACCGTAGACCACACCGACGTGGCCGGTGGTCTGGTCGATAAGGTAATAGGCAATGCCAAACAGCATGCCGACAAAAATACGCTGCCCCACCCCCACCGAACGCAATGGCCCAAACACAAAGGGTACGGCTAAAAAGATCATCACCATGGTGGTGACGGGCAACATGATTTTTTTCCATAACGCCAAACGGTAACGGCTGGCATCCAGGCCGTTATCACGCAGGTACTGAATATAACGATAGAGCCCAGGCCCGGTGAGTGCCGATGGATCGATGGTGACAACACTGATCAGGTCCGGGACCAGCAGGGAGTGCCACACAGCCTCCGGCTTGACCGTGACATTGATCCCATCAACATCCACCGTGCTATTGGTGACCTCACTCAGATGCCACTCGCCGTCACTGAAATCAGCACGTTTGGCCTGGGTCATTAATACCAGTTGGTTGCTCTTATCAAACTCATAGATCGAGACGTTGGCAACATGTTCTGAAGAGATCAGGTCACGGATATGAATCACCTTACCGCCATCACGCGCCCACAACCCCTGCTCACTGCGAAAGCTGGCCTTCACCGCCAACAGATCCGCCTTTATGTTCTGCGCCCGTAGCTCCGCCCGGGGCGCCACATACTCACCCATCACCGCCATGATCAACAGCAGCAAAATCCCCACCTTCATTACTGCCCAGACAATCCGTTTAATGGAGACCCCAGCCGCCCGCATCACCACCAGCTCACTCTGGCCCGCCAGAGTGCCCAGACCAATGATCGCCCCCATCAACACCACAATGGGAAACAACTGATAGGCCAGCCCCGGCATCAACAGCAGGGTATATTGCAGCGCATCTACCGCCTCATAGCGGACCTTGCCGATGTTATCCAGCTCCCCCGCAAAGGTGGCAAAGGCAAACAGCGCCAGCAGTACCAACATCACCACTGCCGTGCTCTGCAAAACCGCCCGGCCGATGTACAAATCAAGCAGCCTCATGGTTGTGACATCCGCGGCGCAATCCGTTTATTGCCAAACAGCGCCTTATAACCACCGGCATGCTGAAACATCATTACCGCCAACACCACCACCAACAGCGCATGCACCCACCAGATACCAATCAGGGGATCAACCTTGCCACGCTCCACCCAGGTACGTGCCACTGCTAGCAGATTGCTGTAGATGATGTAGACCAAAATACCAAGAAAGAATTTTCCATAGCGACCCTGACGCGGATTGGTACGGCTCAAAAAAACCGCCAGCAGTGCCAGCAACACCGCCGACAACGGCATCGCCATGCGCCACTGCAACTCCGCCTTGTGAACAAGCGTGTCCGAGGCCCAAAGAGAGAGGGTTGGCAATGCCGCCTTTTCGTCATTATCCTGCTCGATTAATGCCTCAGGCGCCGCTACCCGAATCTCATGCTCACGGTAATGAATAATGCGGAAGTCAGCCCGCCCCGGCACCCCCTCATAACGATTGCCATTCTCCAATACCAGATAGCGGTCGCCGCGTTCACCTTCGCGCAGCCAGGCGCGTTCCGCCACCAGCAGGTTTTCAGCCCCCTGATGCACACCCTGAATAAAGACATTCTCCATCGCATCTCCATCAGAGGACAAACGCTCGGCATAAAAGATCACCTCGCCCCCGGCCAGTTCACGAAACTGACCCGCCGCAATGCTCTCCAAACCAATGCTAGCCTTCAGCTGCTCCTGAATCTTGTAGCGTTCAGCATTGGCCAGCGGACCAAAATAGAGGGTAATTGCACCGATGATGAACGCAAAACCGAGGCCGAACCAGAAAACCAGGCGGGTCACCCGCAGCAGACTGACACCACAGGCGAGCATGGCCACCATCTCGCTATCCTTGTAAAGACGGCCAAAGGCCAGCAGTACTGACAAAAAAAGCGCCAAAGGCAGCAAAAGCATAAGTGCCTCAACCGATTTAAGCGCCAACAGCAGGAATACCACGTTTAGCTGGAGATCACCGGCCGCAACCTGCCCCAATAATCGGGCAAACCACATACTGATAAAAATCAGAAACAGCACCGTGGTCACGGCCACCAAGGTGGTTGCCATCTCCCGGAATAGGTATCGCTCAATGATCAAAAGGGTGTGCCCATCAGATTAAATTCAACCAGTTACTGAAAAGAAGCCATATTTTAAGTAAACTCTACTAATAACAGTGGTTGATTAAATGGAAGTGCTGAACCACAACAGAGAGAACCGCCATTAGGGCGGCTTGCAGTAAAAAACCAGGCAGTTTCATTAAAATCAAACTTTAACATCGAGAGTCTGAGATAAGGGGATATATAAGATGGAGTTTACTGCAAAAAGTGGCAATCCAGAAAAACAGCGCACCGCCTGCGTTGTAGTGGGGGTATTTGAGCCGCGCCGGATCTCCGCTGCCGCCGAACAACTCGACCAGCTGAGCGACGGCTTTATCTCCAATCTGATCCGCCGGGGCGACATGGAGGGTAAGATCGGCCAAACCCTGTTGCTGCACAGTGTGCCCAATACCCTCTGCGACCGCATCCTGCTGGTTGGCTGCGGCCGCGAACGTGAACTGCACGATGCCCAGTATCGCCAGATTATCGCCAAGAGCGCCACCATACTTAATGAGATTGGCGCCATGGAGGCGGTCTGCTACCTCACTGAACTGCACGTTAAGGGGCGCGACAACCACTGGAACGTACGTCAGGCGGTGGAGACCATCTCCGATTCGCTCTACACCTTTGAACAGCTCAAATCCAAAAAAGACACCACTCGTCGGCCGCTGCGCAAGGTGACCCTGGGCGTCGCCAGCCGCCGCGACCTCTCCGACAGCGAGGCCGCCGTCAGCGAGGGGCTCGCCATCGCCAAGGGTGTAACACTGGCCAAGGATCTCGGCAACCTGCCCGGCAACATCTGCACCCCGACCTACCTGGCCGACACCGGCGTGGCGATGGGCAAGGAGTACGACAGCATCACCACCAATATCCTCGAAGCGGCCGACATGGAAAAGCTGGGCATGGGTTCGCTGCTCTCCGTGGCCAGAGGCAGCCGTCAACCGGCCAAACTGATCATCATGGATTACAAAGGCGGCGCACCGGATGAAAAGCCGATTGTACTGGTGGGCAAGGGGCTGACCTTCGATGCCGGTGGTATCTCCCTCAAACCGGCAGCAGCCATGGATGAGATGAAATATGACATGTGTGGTGGCGCCAGTGTCTTTGGCACCATGAAGGCGATTGCCGAATTAAAGCTGCCGCTCAACGTCATCGGTGTAGTACCCGCCTCAGAAAACATGCCTGATGGCGACGCCAACAAACCGGGCGACGTGGTCACCAGCATGGCCGGTCTGACCATCGAGATCCTCAATACCGACGCCGAAGGGCGATTGATCCTCTGCGATGCACTGACCTATGTCGAAAAATACGAACCTGACACAGTCATTGACATCGCCACGCTCACCGGGGCCTGTGTTGTCGCCCTCGGCAAACACGCCTCCGGTCTGCTGGGCAACCACAATCCGCTGATTAACGACCTGATCAACGCTGGTAAGAGCAGTGGTGATCGGGTCTGGGAGCTACCCCTTTGGGATGAGTATCAAGAGCAGATCAAAAGCCCCTTTGCCGACATCGCCAATGTCGGTGGCAAAGAGGCAGGCACCATCACCGCCGCCTGCTTCCTGTCGCGTTTTACCAAGAAGTTCCAGTGGGCCCACCTCGATATCGCCGGCACTGCCTGGCGCAGCGGTGATAAAAAGAGCGCCACTGGCCGCCCGGTACCTCTGCTGACGCAGTATCTGCTCGACCGCTGTGCCAGCAAATAGACCACGGCATTGTCAAACGTCATGACACGGATCGACTTTTATGTTCTGACTGGAGATGCCCAAGCCAATCGTGAGCAGTTTGCCTGCCGCCTGGCCGAGAAAGTCTACCTACTCGGCCAGGGGGTCTACATCCACACCCATGACGCTGGGCAGACAGCGGCGCTGGACAGACTGCTCTGGAGCTTCAAACAGAACAGTTTTGTACCTCATGCTATCGAGGGCGAATCACCCGATGCCAATGTTGCTGTGTTGATCGGTCACGGCGCGGCAGAAGAGAGCCACAACCATGCCCAGAGCCGCGAGCTACTGATCAATCTGGCGCCTGAGATCCCGCTCTTCTTCAGCTCCTTCAAACGGGTTGTCGAGATCATCGACAACAACGAACAGCATAAAACCAGTGGTCGTGAACACTACCGTTTCTACCGTGACCGCGGCTATACGCTGGAAAATCACAACATCAACCAATGAAGCCACCCAAACGTCCCGACCCTCCGCTTAGTCAGGAGATCCCCTCCGTCTTCAGCAACGACGATATCCCGGTACTCCAGGATATGATCGCTACCCAGGCGGTTGCACCCGAGAAGACGGCGGTCGCCTCGACCCTGAAAAAACTGGTGGATGCCGCCATCGATATACGTCTGGCACGGCTTGCCGATGTGATTGAGGCGCGCTTCAACTCGCTGGAGCAGATCCCTGGCGCCCTGAGCGCCGCCGACATCGGTCGTGAACTGGCACTGGCACTGCGCCGCAATACCCGCTCAGCCACCCCACCGGCAACGCACGGGGCTAAAACCAGCCCGGCAAATACGTTACAATCTGCACCACCCAAACCGGCTGCAACCGTGCATAAGCAACCTGCCCCCTCCAGCCGCCCACAATCAGTGGAGCAGGATTGGTACGAGCAGTGGAAAAAGGCAAATACGGTACCAAATGCCTTTGTAAAAGAGCCACGCGCAGCCCCCCATAAACAGACGGTCACCCCGACCGTTGCCAAAGCAGTCAAAGAAGCGACCACAGGCATGGAAAAAACTTACAATCCCGAAGAGATCGAACAGCGCTGGTACCAGAACTGGGAGACAAACAACTACTTTGCCCCCACAGCCATCGCCGGCAATGACGCCCCCTCCTACTGCATCATGATTCCGCCGCCCAATGTCACCGGTAGCCTGCACATGGGCCACGCCTTTCAGGACACCATCATGGATGCGCTGGTCCGCTACCACCGCATGAAGGGTGACAATACCCTGTGGCAGGCCGGTACCGACCACGCCGGTATCGCCACCCAGATGGTGGTAGAGCGCCAGCTCAACGCCCAGGGCAAGACCCGTCACGACCTTGGCCGCAAGGGGTTTATCGATCAGGTCTGGAAGTGGAAGGCCGAATCCGGTGGCACCATCACCCGCCAGCTGCGGCGCATGGGGGCCTCGCTCGACTGGTCACGCGAACGTTTCACGATGGACGACGGACTCTCCGACGCCGTGCGCGAAGTCTTTGTCCGCCTTCATGAAGAGGGGCTGATCTATCGTGGCAAACGGCTGGTCAACTGGGACCCGGTGCTGCACACCGCCGTCTCCGATCTTGAAGTGGTCTCGCAGGAGGAAGAGGGCCACCTCTGGCACTTCCGCTATCCACTCGCCGACGGCAATGGCCATGTGGTGGTTGCCACCACCCGCCCCGAGACCATGCTGGGTGATAGCGCCGTGGCCATCCATCCTGAAGATGAGCGTTACAAACATCTCATCGGTAAAGAGGTGGCCCTGCCACTCACCGGCCGCATGATCCCGATCATCGCCGACGACTATGTTGATCCTGCCTTCGGTAGTGGCTGCGTCAAGATCACCCCGGCCCACGACTTCAACGACTACGCCATTGGTCAGCGCCACAACCTGCCGATGATCAACATCCTCACCGAGGATGCGCGCATCAACAACACCCCGCCGGTACAGTATCGCGGCCTTGATCGCTTCGAGGCGCGCAAGAAGGTGGTCGCTGACCTTGA
>CAMTXZ010000073.1:0-1060 GCA_947085765.1 uncultured Chromatiaceae bacterium
CCAGCCGCTGGTCGATATGGCCAGCGGTAAACTGGTGGGGCTGGAGGCGCTGCTGCGCTGGCAGCATCCCCAGCAGGGTTTGATTCCACCGCTCAAATTTATCCCCCTGGCTGAAGAGAGCGGGCTGATTGTGCCGATTGGCGAATGGGTGTTGCGATCGGCCTGCACACAGTTGAAAACGTGGCAGGAGCAGGGGTATGAGTTACCACAAGTGGCAATCAATCTCTCTGTTAAACAGTTCCGGCAGAAAACGCTGGTGCAAGAGATTGTGCGCATTCTGGACGAAACGGGAGTGGAAGCACGTTTTATAGAGCTGGAGATTACCGAAAGCATCTTCATGGATAGTACTGATGAGATGATCGAGACGCTGCGTACGCTGGATGCCATGGGGTTAAAACTCTCGCTTGACGATTTTGGCACCGGTTACTCGAGCCTGAGTTACCTGAAACGTTTCCCTATCAGCACACTGAAGATCGACCGCTCCTTTGTGCACAACATGGTCACCGACCTGGATGCAGCCTCGATTGTTGCCGGCATTATTGGTTTAGCCCACAGTCTGCGCATGAAAGTAATCGCCGAAGGGGTAGAGACAGAGGCGCAGCGCGCCACGTTGGTATTGCAAGGGTGTGATCAGTACCAGGGTTACTATTTCAGCAAGCCGCTACCCGCCACGGAGATCGTTACGAAATTGCAGCGGCGCCAGACCTGAATGGCGCCAGCCTGATGGGCTTATCTTAACCGGCGCCCGCGATGGCGCTGAACCACCTTCACCCTGACCGCGGCCGCGCGGCTGGTTTCCCCCTGCGATGTTGATCTCCTGGTCTGTTGTCAGCACCCCTCTGTCATGCCCTTCAAACGCCTCAGCAGCTGACCAGCCGTAGCGCTGATTTCCCGTTTAGGGCAAAAAAAGGTAAAATCACCTGCTTGTTTCAGCGGCTTGAAAACAGAGCCCCGGTTTTGTAAAAGCATAAAGATCGTTGATCTTGGCGTGGTGGCCCGGTAACGGCCCGCGTTGCATCTGTCGTGAAGACAGGAATTTTTATATTGAGGATTGAAGTTC
>CAMTXZ010000074.1:0-7612 GCA_947085765.1 uncultured Chromatiaceae bacterium
ACGTTAATCAGGAGCAGCCCGCGTCATGACCAAGATTACATTCTCAGAGGTCGAGTACAGCTGCAATGCTGGCGAAACCGTACTTGAATCGTTGATCCGTCAAGGCGCGGAGCCACCCTCATCCTGTCGCAGCGGCAGCTGTCAAACCTGCATGATGCGCGCCGTTGAGGGCACCCCTCCTCCAGATTCCCAAAAAGGGTTAAAACCGACCCTGCAACACCGGGGTTTCTTCCTCGCCTGCATCTGCAAACCAGAGACAGACATGAGTGTCGCCTTGGCTGGCGCTGAGGCGCTGCCCATAATCACCACCACAGTAATTGATAAAAAAGAGCTAACCCCCGAACTGTTACGACTGCGTTTGCGACCTGAAGCAGCCTTTGAATTCCAGGCCGGCCAGTTCATCAACCTGCACCGACCGGATGGCCTGATCCGCAGCTACTCCATCGCCAGTCTGCCAAGTGAAGAGGTGATTGAGCTGCATGTCGAACTGATCCCCAACGGCAAGATGAGTGGCTGGCTGCATGATCAAGTCAACCTCGGTGATCCGCTCACCATTGATGGCGCCCACGGCGACTGTTTTTACCTGGGTGAAAAACCGCAACAAAATCTACTGTTGATCGGCACCGGTTCCGGCCTGGCACCGCTCTGGGGCATCGCCCGCGCCGCGCTGGAGCATGGTCATCAAGGAGAGATCCACCTCTTTCACGGCAGCCGTTCAGCGGAACGACTCTATCTGGTGGATGAGCTAAAAGCACTGGCCGAAGCACACAGCAACTTCTTCTATACCCCCTGCGTCTCCGGCGACAACAGTCAGGGATTCACGGCGGGCCGCGCCAACACCGTGGCCCTGCAACAGTTTCCTAAATTGAACGGCTGGGGGGTTTACCTCTGCGGCCATCCGGAGATGGTCAACAATACCAAACGCGACACCTTCCTCGCCGGCGCCAACTTCCAGGACATCTACGCCGATCCATTTACCATCAGCAGTTAATCACCCTTTAGATAAGCTCGCCCACAACTATGCCAGCGGGACATCACCGCTACGCGCTACCTCATGCCCCAGCCTGTTCGCCCACTCAGCACAGATAAAAAAAGATCAAACTAAAATCCCATTTCATTTGGCCGATACCCATGACTATAGAGGGAACTATCCGGTTATCTATCAACTCGTGACGTTCAAATATTGATATGGCGCTCGCCAGTTCCCCCATGATCGATAACATCGTATTAGACAAGGAATGATGATGGATCTGGATAATAAAGTTAATCTGCCACTGCCCCCCCTCTCGGATCCGGCAAACGTAGCAACGTTTAACAACGCTGCAGTTACCATATTCCTCATTAACGGCAAAAAAATTGAAGGCAAACTCAACCAGTTCGACAGCACCACTGCCACTATCGGCCTACGCCATAAAGAGAGTGGCGAGCAGCATAAAATCGAGATGGCATCAGTCAAGACCATGCAACTTATCCTGCCACTCCAGTTCACACCGGACCCTACAGCAAACGCTCATAACAGATCTATCAGCATACCCACTGAACCTCAGGATTTTGTAATCACCTTCACAGACCAGAGCAAACTGCGCGGCAAGACCTATGGCAGCCGGGTTGATAAAAATGGCATTCATCTCTTCAAACAGCACAATACCAACCAATACGTAAATCAGTATTTGCATCTCTACATCCCCAAGGGCGCCATCAAAAGCAATGTAATTGGCGAACAGATTGGCGAGATTTTAATAAAAGACCAGCTTGCGCCACGCGAGCAGATTCATGAAGCACTGGAACAGCAGAAAAACGCCCGTACCAAACCCCTGGGCGAGTATTTGATCAGCCACAAGATCGTTGATACCGATCAGTTGGAAGCCGCCCTCAAACAACAAAAAGCGATGCCCAATTTAAAGCTAGGGGAGATTTTGATTGGTGAGAAGCTGATCGATGAATTACAGCTCGAAGATGCCCTGGCCGCCCAGAAAAAAGAGCGGCGCAAACCCTTGGGCGAGATACTGATCGAGAACGGCATCGTCAGCCGCGAACAGATCCAGCAGGCGCTGGCCAAAAAACTTGGCATCCCCTTTGTCAATCTGCAAGAGTTCAAGGTCAGTCCCGATGTTATTCACAAGATTCCGGCAAATCTGGCATTCAAACACAAGGTCATCCCGCTCTATCAATATGAAGGAAAATTGGCAATCGCCATTGAAAACCCGATGGACTGGGAGGCGCTGGATGCACTACGTTTTCACACCACCAAATATATAGAGCCTGTTATCGCTCTCACCGAAGAGATCAACTGGGCGTTGCAATTTTACTATTCGTCCGAAGACATCTTGCACGCCATTGAACCCGAAGGAGATGGCCATGATGATGTACCGTTTAACAGCAACCAGTTTGAAAGCGAAGGCTTCACCAGCCATGAAGAGAGTGAAGTCACCGACAACATCGTCGTTAAGATCATCAACAAGATCATCATGGACGCCTACCAGCAGGGGGTCTCCGACATTCACATCGAACCTAACCCCGGCAGCAACAAGGTGGTCGTACGCTTTCGCAAAGATGGCACCATGGCTGTCTACCACAAGTTTCCGCCGCAATATCGCAACGCCCTGATCTCGCGCATCAAGGTCATGGCGCGGCTCGACATCTCCGAACGACGCAAACCACAAGATGGCAAGATCAACTTCAAACAGTATGGGCCGGCCAACATCGAACTGCGCATCGCCATTCTGCCCACCGCGGGAGGACTGGAAGATGTAGTAATGCGCATCCTTAGTACCGGCAAAAACATCCCCATCAACGCGCTAGGCCTGAGCATCAACAACCTCGACAAACTGATGCCCGCCATCAACCAACCCTATGGCCTGTTTCTGGTCTGCGGCCCCACCGGTTCGGGCAAAACCACCACCCTGCACTCGGTGCTTGGCCATCTTAATGATTCCGAGCGCAAGATCTGGACGGCGGAAGATCCCATCGAAATCACCCAGGCCGGACTGCGTCAGGTGCAGGTCAATCCCAAGATCGGTCTCGACTTTGCCACCGCGATGCGCGCCTTTCTGCGCGCCGACCCTGACATCATTATGGTGGGCGAAATGCGTGATGCCGAGACGGCGGGGGTCGGCATCGAGGCCTCGCTCACCGGTCACATGGTGCTTTCAACACTGCATACCAACAGCGCCGCCGAGAGCGTCACACGACTGCTCGACATGGGCATGGACCCCTTTAACTTTGCCGATGCCCTGGTCGGCATCCTGGCGCAGCGTCTGGCCAAGACACTATGCCCCGGCTGCAAAAAACCCTATCACCCCAGCGATCGCGAAATCCAACAACTGGCCCATGAGTATTGCGCCAGCCTGACACCAGACAATGCCAGCGCCGCAGAGGCCCAAGCCATCACCGACAAACAGATAGCAAAATGGCTACAGAGCTTTGGCAAAAAAGATAAATTCACCCTCTACAAGGCGCCAGGCTGCAAGGAGTGTAACGACACCGGCTATCGCGGCCGTATCGGTCTGCATGAACTGTTGATCGCCACACAGCGCATCAAACAGATGATCCTCGAACACGCACCGGCGTTTGAACTGCAAAAAGCAGCCCTCAACGACGGCATGCGCACCCTGAAGCAGGATGGCATTGAAAAGATCCTGCAGGGCTATACCGACCTGACACAGATACGCACCGTCTGCATCAAGTAACAGAGGTTCGGACGGCGAGTGTTATCATCGCCGTCCTCTCTCCTCATGTTTCGAGACGCCACCATGTCCTATCGCTGCGCGCGTTTTTTCACCCTGTTCACCGCCCTTTTGGGCCTGAGCAATTACAGCCACGCCGAACAGCACTCCGCCGTGGCGGTGATGTATCACCACGTCGGCGAGGACCGCTACCCGACCACCAGCGTCCGGCTCGATCAGTTCGAAGCACAGCTAAAATTTTTACAAGAAAACAACTTCCAGGTCTGGCCGCTGGCAAAGATTGTCGAACAGCTGCGCAACGGCAAACCACTGCCGGATAAAACCATCGCCCTCACCATGGATGACGGCTACATCAGCGTCTACACCCAGGCCTACCCACGCCTGAAAAAACTCGGCTGGCCCTTCACCGTCTTTGTCACCACCGACTACATCGATAAAAAACTGCCCAACTTCATGAGCTGGGAACAGATGCGCGAGATGGAGAAACATGGCGCCAGCTTTGGCAATCATTCGACCCGTCATGACTACATGCCGCGACGGCTCAAGGGGGAAAATGAGGCGCAGTGGCAACAACGCATGGTTGCCGACATCCGCCACGCCCAGCAGCGGCTGGAAAAAGAGCTAACCACAACAGAGAAACTGTTTGTCTACCCCTACGGCGAATACAACCTAGCGCTGGCCGATATCGTCGCCGCCGAAGGGCTCACCGGCATCGGCCAACACTCCGGCGCCATGGGACCCACCTCCGACTTCCGCTACCTGCCGCGCTTCCCCGTCAACGAACACTACGGCTCCATAGCCGACTTCGGCAGCAAAGTGATGAGCCTCGCCCTGCCACTGGCCCGCGATCCCGGAGCCGAGTCCGTCACCAACGAAAAACGGCCAGCGCTCACCTTCACCTTTGATAAACAGCACCCGCGCCTGCGGCAGTTCAGCTGCTACTTCAACAACCAGCCGATGAAACTCGACTGGCTGAACGACTTCGAAGTAAAGGTCCAACCACAACAGGACCTACCCGCCGGACGCAGCCGCTACAACTGCACCGCCCCGTCGGGCGAAAAGGGACGTTTCTATTGGTATAGCCAGCAGTGGGTAAGGCCGGGTGGGAGCGGTAGTGAATAAACGCATCAGGCCGGATGGTTCACCTCACGCCTTTCATGTAACAAGGGATAGTTTGGCTAAACAACCAAACTGAACTATTATTCGTAAAGCTAGTCACAAAGCTAGTCATTACATGTGCTTATTGATTCATAATCAACTGTTATACAAGCAATAAATCACGAATAAAAGAATAAAACTCTAGTCACACAATCCATCGCCTTAGCTTGATTGAGAGAGAACACCATGTCGTTATCTATCAGGGAATTTCTGGAGCGACGCCCCGCCACTTCAAAGGAGTTGCAGGACGCCACGGGCATGAGCCAAGCCACCGTATCGCGTGAACTGAGAGGCATGGGTGATAGCGTTGTCAAACTGCCAGGCGGGCGCTCCCCCAGGTACGCCATGACACGCAACGCCTTTGGCGGCGACGACAAACTGCCTCTGTTTATGATCGACGCCCATGGCAACAATACTGCCGTAGCGAACCTACGTCCGTTGGCCCATGGCGGATTTTTTGTCGAGCCAATGACAGGCATGCCCCCGGTTCTGCTGGGCGAACGAGGAGATGGCCTATATGACGACCTGCCTTATTTTTTACAAGACCTCAGGCCTCAAGGGTTTCTGGGGCGGCAGATTGCCGCAGAGCTCGCCTCCCACTCAGATAACCCAAAATCATCGGGGCTCATTGCCACAGTATTGGCATCCCGCTACGAAGATTTCCCAAATGACCCGAGGAACTGGAACTCAGACCAGATCGGGCGTTATCTGATCTCCAACGGAGATGACCTGCCAGGCAACTTCAAATTTGGCCAGCAAGCCTATCTGCGTGTCAGGCGCAAACCGGTTATTACAACAGAAGATGACTACCCCTCACTGGCCGATAGCGTCATGAGCGGCGTGATCCCCGGTTCATCTGCAGGAGGCGAACAACCGAAATTCACCGCATTTAATGGCGACCGTTCAGCACATGTGATCGTTAAGTTTTCCCCTCAGGGCGATGATGCCGTTGCCCGACGCTGGCGCGATATCCTAATCACCGAATTTCATGCGATAGAGGCAATCCACGCACGAAACTTTCCGGCAGCAGAGACCCGACTCATTGAAAGAGGTGATCGACTCTTTTTGGAGTCACAACGGTTTGATCGTGTGGGAATGTATGGTCGTATGTCCATGGTTTCGCTTCAGTCTGTTGATGCCGAATTTACCGGGCTGGGCAACGACTGGCGGCAGGTCATGTATGCGCTTCTTGAAAAAGACCTGGTAAGTCCGCATCACGTTATTGATGCCGAATGGCTATGGTGTTTTGGTCACTTTATCAACAATACCGACATGCACTTAGGCAACCTGAGCCTGGCAATAGAGGGCAACGTCTTCAGGATTCTGCCGGTATACGACATGTGCTCCATGGGGTTTGCACCACGCAGTGGCGAGGTGATGCCATATAGTTTCACTCCACCTGAGACAGTTAAAGGTGTAAAACTTGATGACTCTCTTTTATTAAATGCAAAAAAAATAGCTCACAATTTCTGGGAAAGAGTAACCGCCGACAAACGGATTTCAGACGAGTTCAGAGAGTTTCTCGGACGCGGCAACCCAATCACCCTGTAGCGCCCAACATCGGCTCGCTACGAATCCTCCGGCCGCAAACTCACCCCGTCCAACACCGCCGGCAACTGGTTGCTGCGGATCATGCCCTGAATCTCTTTAACATAGGCTGCACCACGTTCAGAGTATGACCCCAAACCTTTGGCCAGCTGATGGCTGCTGAGCGCTTTACCATCTGTACGCATCTTCTGGCGCATTGTGCGCAGCTCAGAGTAGGCACGATTGGTATTGAGGTTGTGGATGTAAGAACGCACCGAATCATCAATCGATGAATAGGCTCGCACGGTATGGGTCGCCCCCTCAGGACGGGCCAGCGGCACAATGCTTTTAGACGTTTGCGTGGCGTACTGACCAAAGAGATTGTTGCCGGTCAGGGCAAAGCGCGATGTTCCCCAACCGCTCTCGTTGGCGGCCTGGGCCAGTACCAGTGCCGGTGGCACCACGTCAACACGGCGCAACAGCAGCTGCTGCACCTGTGGCGATGAGAGGCTACCCTTCACACTGTACTGCTCCGCCACCGACTCCAGCCAGTGCAGCTCGGTGCTGTTAAGGCGGTTCACCCCTTTGCCAAAAAGCACCATCAACTGATCACGCATCTCTTCGATCATGGCGTTTTCCGCCAGCACGATAGGCAGCAGGGCGCGGAAGAAGAGCGCCTTGCGCTGCTTGGCACTGGAGACATCGGCCAGATCACTCGGAAAAGTTTGTAGTTCGATGGCGGGCACCACCTCTGGCGGCCAGGTGTAACCCATCGCCTCGAAGGCCGCCTCCAGATCGGCGGCGCTATCCACCTCCAGCTGCTGAAGGGCGACACGCCCACCCATCTTGCCTCCCCACGGCAGCTGCAAATAGGCCACCAGGAGCGCCGCGATGGCGATGGGGATAGTCAGTGCAACCAGTTTGCGCATAACAATTTTTTTGTCCAGAGAAGGGCTTATGTTTGATTCTATCCCAACCAGACCCGTGCATTACGGAACATTCGCAGCCATGGACCCTCTTCACCCCAGCCATCCGGCCGTGAGGAGTACTGCACAGCGCGAAAAACCCGCTCGGGGTGCGGCATCACCACCGAGAAGCGACCATCTTTATTGCTCAAACCGGTAATGCCCAGCGGCGAACCGTTGGGGTTGGCCGGATAGCTCGCCGCCGCATTGCCGTAGTTGTCCACAAAACGCAGGCCAACAATGCCCGCCGCCAACGCCTGTTGTGCGCCATTGGCC
>CAMTXZ010000075.1:0-72481 GCA_947085765.1 uncultured Chromatiaceae bacterium
ATGGAGCGGTAAAGCTCCACTAACCTCATGCAGCATATCTCCGGATCAGATCGAGTATTGCAGCCACACTATCCAGCTGGCTTGGATCGGCGTCAGTGTCGAAAAAATCGATGTTGAACTCACTCTCCATGAAGGTGATGATCTGGAGTGTTGCCAGAGAATCGATCAGACCGGAGTCAATCAGGCTGGTCTGTTCATCGATGGCGCTGATCGGGGTTTCCGAGCGCCAGATTGTTTTGAGAAAGGAGAAGAGCTTCTCCTTGTAGATGTCATCGGTCATACCAAAAGATCCCACTAAAACTATCTGTCGGGTACCGTTGGATGCCCCCAATTCCACTTTGATTTTGCGCGAGCAAGGTTACCAGAATTTTGTCGATTTTAAACGGATTTGTGTCGCTTCCTATCTGTTTTTAAGATGCCTTCACACAGATCAAGACCAAAGCGGATTTAATCTTTTTGTCATTCTCTCTTAACCGTGGCGGTTCTTGCCGTAGAGTTTACAATAGTCGGGGTATGGTGCTGGTTGTCGCCCTTGTGACGGTGGGCATGGACTGAAACCGGTGGTTTAAGCGGCTGTAATTTTCGATGAGATGATAAATGAAACTATGGGTAATGGTTGTATCGCTACTGTTCTGGTGTGGCGCGACAGTGGCCGGTGAGGTAAAGGTTGCTGTGGCGGCAAACTTTGCTGCCAGCTTCGCACAGCTTGCCGAACAGTTCAGGATAAAAACCGGTCATAACGTTGTCACCACTCTTGGCTCGACGGGGGCGCTCTATGCGCAAATTCTTAATGGCGCCCCCTATGAGCTGTTTCTTTCTGCTGATATTGAGCGTGCCAAGGGGCTGGTCGAACAGGGCAGGGCAGTGGCTGAGACACGTCAACGCTATGCGCAAGGACGGCTCATCCTCTGGGGCAATAAACCAGGTTCTGTCGATGCCGAAGGCGCGCTATTGAAAAAGAGTTTTGCGGGCCGGCTGGCCATCGCCAATCCAGCCACTGCACCCTATGGTTTGGCGGCACAGCAGACGCTGAAACATCTTGGCCAGTGGGATGTTCTACAAAAAAATCTGGTGCGTGGTCAGAATATCGCACAGACCTTTCAGTTTGCCGCCAGTGGCAGTGTTGATGCTGCCTTTGTTGCGCTCTCACAGATAAAGAGTGGTGACTATGTTGGCAAGGGTTCTTACTGGCTGGTGCCAAAAACATTGCATGATCCGATTGAACAGCAGATGGTGCTGTTGGAAAAGGGCAGGAACAATCCTGCTGCCAAGGCGCTGATCGACTTTATCAACAGCGCCGCGGGACGCAAGATCATTACTGATGGCGGGTATGACAGTGAGTGACAGGTTAGCTATAGCACTGTTTTTCATTGTCACCACGGCGACGTTGAGCATGATCTGGTCACAATGCTTTATCGCCGCATCAACATTGGCACGTAACTTGACAAGTTTATTGGCAGGCATGTGACGTAGTAGCGCGTAGTGGGTCATTGCCAATAAAAACAGAGTCTGATTTTAGCGGTGTCAGTGTGGGTTGGAGAGGTCCCTTTGAATGAAAAATAGTGCGATGAATCAGTTGTTAAATGGTGAGTTTGATACGGGTGGCGCTGCACAAAGTATGGATGACCTGGGGGTAATGAATTATCTCAAACAGCTTAATTGCCTGGTGCTGATACGCATACTTAACCCACTCATCATCGCCTGCCAGCAACATCGTGGTGCAAGCACTGTTCTATTGCAGGGCAATGACTCTTTCACTCCAAAGGTGGCGGCACTGCAATGTGAGATTTTTAAACGTATTCATGCCGTGAAGATGCTCAATCGCGAATATGGTTACATCATTCTTGAGCGGGCACTGTTGGAAATTGAACTGGAGTGGCAGGCGCTGGTAAAAGAGTGGAGCAGCGATACAGTGATTGCAAACTTCGATTTCCATAGCCATTTTGTCGAGAAGCTGCTCGGATTTATGTGGAACATCACCCAGCAAGCGGGCTATTTTTTTACCCCAGCGACCACTGTCGAACGTGCAGATTTTTATCTTGATGGTAGCGGTATTCCATTTGCTCCGCGCAGTAGTCAAGCGGGGGGTATCACCATAAAAAAGAGTGATCATCATGCCCTGGTAACTATTGTTATCCGAGATATTCCCGAGTTAATCGAGACCATCGCCAGGATTCGCGGTCTGGCTACCAATACCACGGTGATTGGCCATTGTGATCGGGATCATCAGCTGCGCCTGAGTAATTTAGTGGCTGAGATGAATTACCAAAAAGAGAATTTGATCAAGGCGCTACGGCCACTGCAACACTACATGCTTAATGGTATGCCGGCACTGGTGGATACACTGTTGCACGAGCATAAACTTAATCAGCTACTTAACATGGTGAGTCAGGAGATTATTGGTCGGAATGAGATTGACCTGGAGAGCCATGATGTCTTCAATTTTGTCACTGACATCATCGAAATATATTATGCCGTCATTAAACAGGGGATTGTTCTGATTCAAAATAATAGTGAGCGGGCCATTTTTTATAGCAGGGGATATGTGTACTGATGTATTAATGAAAGAGGCGCGAGAAAACAGCTGGAGTTTAATGAGTTGAGGTTTTGCGTGAACCTCTGCAGAGGTGGCTGGAATGGGGTAGGTATCTCATTTGTTAGTGGCTAATCTGGGTGGATTGGCACTGTTAAATGTAAACGGGTAAAACCATAGAGCGCCGTCTCAGGTTGCTCAAAATGGGGTGGCAGTCGAATATGCCTTTATTAAAGTGGCGGAGAGCGAGGGATTCGAACCCCCGGAGGGTTTAACCCCTCAACGGTTTTCAAGACCGTCGCATTCGACCGCTCTGCCAGCTCTCCAAACCGGGGACAGAGGATATCAAAATTTCAGGGAATTTCCAGCACTTAAAGAAAATTATTTTCATTTAGATAAGATATGGCGTTTCACATACTTATTCCTGGGTTAGGAAACTTTGGTGGTAAACTATGGTCCTATGCGTTGTAATTGGTTTAATAACCTATTGATGGATTGTCTTAACAGAGGAGTTTTAAGCAATGAGACCCGTAGCACGAGTCATTAACAGCACTGCCGTTGGTACGGCCTCCAGCAGCAGTGTTCTTCGTAATACCTATACTCTGCTAGCCGTTACACTGCTCTTCAGCGCAGCCACTGCTGCTATCTCCATGGCGATCAAGCCGCCCAGTTTTACCGGTATTGTCTCTTCGTTGATAGCGATGGGGTTGATCTGGTTTGTACTGCCGCGTACCGCCAACTCTGCGACGGGTCTGGCGGTGGTTTTTGCGATCACAGGTCTGTTGGGTTTTGGCCTGGGGCCGATGCTCAGCCACTATCTGAATATGCCTAATGGCCCTCAGATAGTGATGCAGGCGCTCGGCACTACCGGCGCGGTCTTTATTGCCCTGTCGGCCTATGTGCTGGTGACCAAGAAGGACTTCAGCTTCATGGGTGGCTTCCTGATGGCGGGGCTGATTGTGGCTGTTGTCTCAATGTTGGTGGTAGTGGTAGCGGCTATGTTTGGCTATCCGATGCCGGGTATCTCCCTGGCCCTCTCTGCCTTGGTCGCGCTGCTGATGTGTGGTTTCATCCTTTATGATACTAGTCGTATCATCAACGGTGGTGAGACAAACTACATCATGGCCACTGTTGGACTCTATCTGAGTATCTACAATCTGTTTGTCAGCTTATTGCACCTGATGGGCATGAGCAGCGACGACTGATCGTAGTTGTGTACCGTTGACAGCCCCGGCCTAGTGCCGGGGTTTTTGTTTGTCGCCTAACTGTTTGAGTGAAAGGATTGCCGCCATGTCAAACCCGCACCCGTTTGCCCCTTTTATCCGTACCCTCGGTCGTGGTCAAAAGGGCTCGCGTTCGTTGACTCAAGCGGAAGCCCATGAGGCGATGGGGATGATTCTTGATGGTCTGGTAGAGCCGGTGCAGCTGGGTGCGTTTTTGATGCTGGTGCGGGTTAAGGAGGAGACGCCGGAGGAGGTGGCGGGTTTTGTCCATGCTGTGCGGGAGCGGATTGAGTTGCCTGACGAGCTGCCCGTGGTCGACCTGGATTGGTCCAGTTATGCCGGCAAACGGCGTCAGCTACCGTGGTTTATTCTCAGTGTGCTGCTGTTGGTGGATAGCGGCATAAAGGTCTTTATGCACGGCCTGCGGGGGCGCATGGATGATCGTATCTATACCCCTGAGGCACTGACCGCGTTGGGAATCCCCGTGAGTGACTCGTTGAGTGATGCAGCCAATCGCATCAACAGCTCCGGGTTTGCCTATCTCAATCTCGAGAAACTCTTTCCTCGGCTACAGCAGTTGATTGATCTGCGTGAATATCTGGGACTGCGTTCGCCGGTTCATACCGTGTCACGCATGATCAACCCTTTTCAGGCCGCCGCGCAGATGCAAGGCATATTTCACCCCGGTTACCAGGAGATCCATCAAGGGGCGGCCGCGCTGCTGGCGCAACCCCAGATGGTGGTGATCAAGGGGGAAGGGGGGGAGATCGAGGTCAATCCTGATGCCGAATGTACGCTCTATTCGGTACACCAGGGGGTGATGGCGCATGAGAGCTGGCCAGCAATGTTTACCCGTCGCCACACCAAACCGGGGCAGCTGGATGTACAGCTGTTGGCCACAGTTTGGCGTGGCGAATCTGAGGATGAGTATGGTAGTGCCGCAGTGATCGCCACCGCCGCCGTATCGCTCTATATGATGCGGCGGGCGGCGAACAGGGAGGAAGCTTTAGCCATGGCTGAGCAGTTGTGGCAGCAGCGTTCCAGGAGTCTTATTTAGCAGACTGTTGAAAAGAGGGACGGTCTGCGTGTGTTTAATGATCACCACTTCCCTCTCTTCAAAACGGGCGCCGCAACGGCATCTATCCAGAGAGAGTATTCCGCAGAGTCACTCGACTCTTCTTTAGTATCAGCAGTGTCTGACCGTTTAGGCTAGCCTGCGAGCCCAATTCATACTGAAACCCTCGGGTATTACTGTTTAATAATCAATGCATTATTCGTTGACTTGAATGTAATCCAGGTTTAAAGTTGCATTTTAAATATATGTTAAGTGCAGTTGAAAGGCACCTGATGCAATCATAGAGGTATGAATATATGAGTCGGAATAAATTTACCTTCTTTGCCGTATTGTTATTGATGGGGATGAGTACACAAGGTCTGGCGGGGTTTGAACCGCTGCCCTTCAAGGCGCCAGAGCCGGCTGACAATCCGAGTACGGCGGGTAAAGTAAATCTGGGCAAACAGCTTTTTTTTGATCCGCGTCTATCTATCGACGGCACGGTCTCCTGTAATAGCTGCCATGACGTCACCGGTAACGGTACTGACAGTCGCTCAGTCTCTGTGGGGGTGGGCGGCCAGCATGGTGGGCGTTCTGCACCTACTGTCTGGAATGCCGCTTTTCTCAGCTCCCAGTTCTGGGATGGTCGCTCAGCAACACTGGAAGAGCAGGCAAAAGGCCCAATCCTCAACCCAATTGAGATGGGTATGCCTCATAAAGAAGCAGCGGTTGACCGTATCTCAGCCATCCCTGCCTATAAAGCGCAGTTCGTTGAAATATTCGGTAATAAAGACCCCGTCACCTATGACAATATCGCCAAGGTTATTGCCACCTACGAACGCACCCTGATCACACCCAACAGCCCGCTAGACCGATTCCTGCGGGGCGACAAGAGTGCTCTAACCAAACAAGCACAAGCAGGCATGAAAGAGTTTGAAGATCTTGGTTGTATCCGTTGCCATCGCGGCCCTGCTTTTGCCGGCCCCTTGATGCCCAATGGTGAGGTGTTCTATCAATACTTTCCAGCGTTCCCGAGTGAGTATGATGAGGAGTATGGCCTGAAAAAAGATCTGGGGCGCCGGAATACGGCCAACATCAAAGCGGGTCCAGGGCTGTGGCGGGTGCCTTCACTGCGAAACGTGGCGCTTACCGCCCCCTATTTTCACAACGGTTCAGTACCGACACTGAAAAAGGCTGTGAAGGTGATGGCGCGAGTACAGCTCAATCGTAAGATCAGCGATGAACAGGCCGACCTGCTGGTCGCTTTTCTGGAGAGTCTGACGGGTGAGTTTATTGTTCAAACGGTACCAGTATTGCCGGATATGCCTGCATTACAGGGGCACAAATAGCTGGGATAGTTGTTATTTACGGTCCGGGTTCCTACGGAACCCGGATTTTTTATTGCCAAAATAGAACGGTATCCGGCCTAATTACCCCAAATCAGATTTAGCGATCGTTAAATTTTCTGGACGGCAATATTGAATAGCGGTGGCATAAAGTAACAGATGTTAATGGCGGCAAAACCTTGATCTATCTTAACGGGCAATAGGTGTAGGCCTTGTTATTTGTGTGAAAATTAGAGAGGTGGGCGGGCGTGATGACTCATTGACTGTAAGGAAAAGGTGGCGTTGATTACGCCTTATTGAGGGGGGAGGCACCGGTTTAGTGCATCAATCAGTTGCTGATCTGCATCCTCGCAAGCGGTGTCGATGGCAATAACTTTATCCGCCTCATTCGGATTGATGGGTTCTTCAGTGGCCAGCTGCTGCTGCAGGATCTCGATGGTGGCCTCGGAGGCATCCTTACCCAGCCGGGAACGTTCTTCAATCCACTGTTGCAGCAGCGCTTGCGCGGCGTAGAAGTGGAGAATGATAAACGGGATGCCGAGTTCGCGCGCCAAGGCGTTAAAGGGTTGCCGTTGGGCGCGTTTGAGAAAGGTGGCGTCAACAATAACGTCGTAGCCCTCCTGACAGAGCTGTTTGGCTGTATCTAATAGATGGTTATAGGTGAGCTGGCTGGCGTTACTGCTGTAGATGCCGCCGTCGGTGGTGGTGTTGGTGCGCGCCTCGGCGGTTAGGTTGAAGAGCCGCTTACGTTCTATGTCTGAGCGCAAACGGATCATGCCAAACTGCTCCAGCACCGGTTGTGTCAGCGTTGTTTTGCCTGAGCCGGAGACGCCGTGGGCGATCAGAAGTGTGGGCTGTTTTTTGCTGGTGAAGCGTTCGGCCAGCAGGGTGTAGTCACGATACTGTTTGATTAACTCTGTACGTGCAGTGGCAGACAAACCACTCTGCTGGGCGCGCAGCACGGCGATCTTGGCGCGCACCAAGGCGCGATAGACCTGATAAAACGGCAGCAGTGCTAGTCCGGCATAGTCGCCAGTGCGTTGCAGATAACGGTCGAGCAGACGCGCCGCAAACGGCGCCTGGCCACGGTCGATCAGGTCCATGGTGGTGAAGGCGAGCTCGCTGATGAGGTCGATCCAGCGGAAGTTGTCGTTGAATTCGATGCAGTCGAAGATCACAACAGCGTCATCAACCAGCGCGATGTTTCCCAGGTGCATGTCACCATGGCAGTTGCGGATAAATCCGTCGCGTTTCCGTGCCTCGAAGCGGGGGCGCAGCCGTTCAAAGGTTTGATGGCTCCACTGCTCTAGCCGTTGCAGACGGGCCTGATCTTCGGCGTTGCTAAGTAGTGGGCATATCTGCTGGAAGTTTTCGACCATTGGCGCCAGGATTGCCGCCGCTGTGCCGAAGCTGCTCTCTTTAGGTGCCACCTCAATCTGTAGATGAAAGGCGGCGATGGTGTCGGCCAGCTCGTCTATCTGCGTTGGTTGTAGTTCGTGGCGCGCCAGCACCCGGTCTAGTTGTGCGGCCTGCGAAAATTGGCGCATTTTGACGGCGTATTCGATGGCGTTGTCAGCGCTGTTGAGTACGGGCTGTTCAGGTGTGCCGCCGATGGTGATGACGTCAATATAGAGCTGCGGCGCCAGCCGGCGGTTGAGTGCCAGCTCCTGCTGGCAGTAGTGGTGGCGCAGCGCCAAAGTGGAAAAGTCGAGAAAACCGAAGTTGACAGGTTTTTTGATCTTATAGGCATAGTCACCGGTCAGCACGATCCAGGAGATGTGTGTCTCTATTACCTCGAAGCTCGATACAGGATGGTTGTAGATTTCTGGATTTTGCAGCGCCTGAATGAGGGGGGTGGTGGCCATGATCTTTTCCGGTTTGTCATCGTGTTGTCAGTATGGCTATATACTGCGCGTTTATCAGGCTAAAACACCTGAATTTTATAGCTTTATCTGGCACTATAGCCGGAGCTGAACGATTAGGTAGATGCTGTGTCCGTATACTCACTGGAAAAACTGATTGCTGAAACCCGGCGCATCGCCCGGGAGTATCGCAACGCCACCGGCAAACCGCTGGGCGGCGTGAGTGGTGAGATTGCGCAGTTTGATGCCTGCAAAGAGTTGGGGTTGGAATCGGTGCCGGTCGGAACCGAGGGTGGTTACGATGCCGTGGGCCGGGGTAAACGCGACGGCAAAAAGGTACAGATCAAGGCGCGCACGATCTTTGATGAGGGTAAACAGGGGCAGCGTATCGGTCAGCTCAAGTTAGAGCAGGAGTGGGATAGTGTGGTGCTGGTACTGCTGGATGAGAACTTCGAACCCTTTGAGATGTACGAGGCTGAGCGTGCCGAACTGACCGCGGCCCAGCACGAGAACGAGAGTAAACGTAGTAAACGTGGCGCTATGTCCGTCGCCAAATTCAAAGCCATCAGCCAGCTGGTCTGGACCCGCGAGCGCGGTGAAGAGGATGAGGTCTGGGATAACCAGTCCGGCGTCTGATTCACCTCTAATTCTGAACTCATTTAATGCCATTTATTGAAGCAGCTGAAGTATTGGGGCTTGACGGCCCGATGGCCCGTTGTATCGACGGCTTTTTGCCACGTCTGCAGCAGCAGGAGATGGCGCGGGCGGTAGAGGCGGCGATTAAAAATAACCAGGCACTGATCTGTGAAGCGGGCACCGGCACCGGCAAGACCTTTGCCTATCTGGTGCCAGCGCTGCTGTCGGGACAGAAGGTGGTGATCTCCACCGGCACCAAAAATCTCCAGGATCAGCTCTATCAGAAGGATCTGCCGCTGGTGCGCAAGGCACTCCAGGTGCCGGTGACCACGGCGCTGCTCAAAGGGCGCAGCAACTACCTCTGCCTCTATCGCCTGCGTATCACCACTGCCGAGGGGCGTCTCGCCTCGCGGGAGATGATCCACCAGTTGCAGCAGGTGGGGGAGTGGGCCGGGCTGACCGAATCAGGCGACATCACCGAGTTTATGGAGATCGGCGAGGATTCGATGTTGTGGCCGATGGTGACCTCGACCATCGACAACTGCCTTGGCTCCGAGTGCCCGGACTTTGGTGAGTGCCATGTGATGAAGGCGCGGCGCGAGGCGACAAACGCCGATGTGGTGGTAATCAATCACCACCTGCTGCTGGCGGACATGGTGCTGCGCGAAGATGGCTTCGGTGAGCTGCTGCCAACGGCTAACGCCTACATTATCGATGAGGCCCATCAACTGCCCGAGATCGCCGGTAACTTTTTTGGTACTCACCTCAGCAGTCGCCAACTCAGCGAGCTGGCCAAAGATAGCACCAAGGAGTACTACAGCTGCGCAGTGGATAGCCCGGTGCTGTTAAAGGTGGCGGACCGGCTTGAGTACGTGGTGCGTGATCTGCGTCTGGCGCTCGGTGATAGCAGCCAGCGTACTCCGTGGCAGACGTTGTGCAAGGAACCGAAGGTGGTCGAACAGCTGGGTAACCTGGCGCAGGTGCTGGATGACCTGCACGAATCGCTCAAGTTGCTGGCGTCACGCAGCAAGGGGCTAGAGAACTGCCTGGAACGTTGTGAGGCTCTGCGTGCTCACCTAAAACTTTTCAGCCACGCCGGAGATGATGAAAACGTCTATTGGGTCGACATCTACAGCCGTACCTTTGTGCTCTGCTGTACACCGCTCAATGTTGCCGAACCGTTTCAGAAACGGATGCAACACCATAAAGCGGCATGGATCTTTACCTCCGCGACGCTGGCGGTGAATGGCCGTTTTGACCACTACACCCGCCAGCTAGGATTGGAGATGGCGGCGACTGCGTTGTGGGATAGCCCGTTTGACTATCGCCGCAATGCACTGCTCTATGTGCCGGAGGCGATGCCAGAACCTAATAGCTACGGTTATACCGAGGCGGTGATCGAAGCGGCGCTGCCGGTATTGCAGGCCTCGCGGGGCCGCGCCTTTCTGCTCTTTACCAGCCATCGGGCCTTGAAACAGGCAGCGGAGTTGTTGGCGGATAAGGTTGAGTTTCCGCTGCTGGTGCAGGGTAGCTACCCACGTAATGAACTGTTGCGCCGCTTCCGTGAACTGGGCAATGCAATTTTGCTCGGTACCGGCAGCTTTTGGGAGGGCGTCGATGTGCGCGGTGAGGCGCTCTCCTGTGTGATTATCGACAAACTGCCGTTTGCCTCTCCAGATGACCCGGTGATGCAGGCCCGTGCCGACGTGCTGCGCAGCCAGGGTGGTAATCCATTTATGGAGCAGCAGGTGCCACAGGCAGTGATCACACTTAAGCAGGGTGTGGGGCGTCTGATTCGTGATGTGAATGATCGTGGTGTGATGATGCTCTGTGATCCACGTTTGATCAGCAAACCCTACGGCAAGGTTTTTCTCGACAGTCTGCCACCCATGTATCGCACCCGTAAAGTTGAACGGGTAAAACGTTTTTTTGAGCTGGAACAAGCAGATCCCGTTGCCACTCCACCTGCCTGAATCGTTGTAACAGTTGTTTGCCTTTCAGTGCCATCGCCCCCTCTCAAGTCCGTCTCACCACAGGCCGTTAGCCTTATGCAGTCGTAGTACTTTGTAATTTCTCGGGGCAGCACAAGGAGCGCAGCCATGACAAATATAATGGGTATGATTATCGAGGCAGTAGTAGTGTCATTCTGTATGGGAGGCGCGTTGGGCGCAGTGGTGACCATGCATTTCCAGCACAAGCGTAACAAGGTCGAGAGCAGTGAGTTTGCCGACCATTCGTTAACGCCGGTCGAAGTAAGGTTTAATACTCGCCGTTTTAAATGACCAAGTCTCTGTTGTAGCAGGCTGCTAGTTGTTCAGGCAGCCTGCTGATCTTCTTTTACCTGCATCACCCTTTATCGCTTACCCCTTTCCCTCTATTATAGGGACCCCGCCCAAACGACTGGAAAACATCATTGAATATTCTTGCCATTGAGACCTCAACCGAGGCCTGCTCCGCAGCGCTGCTGATTAATGGCGAAATCGAGGAGCGTTTTGAATTGGCTCCACGTGGTCATGGTGATCTGATTTTGCAGATGGTCGATGATCTGCTCGCTGATGCCGCACTCAAACCGCAACAACTTACCGCCATCGCCTTTGGTCGTGGCCCTGGTGCATTTACCGGTGTTCGCATCGCCACCAGCGTGGTGCAGGGCATCGCTCTGGGCGTGGATCTGCCGGTAGTGCCGGTCTCGACGCTGGCGGCGCTGGCCCAAGGCGCCTATCGTCACCATCAACAGCGCAAACTCCTGTGTGCGATGGATGCACGTATGGGGGAGATTTACTGGGGTGCGTATGCAATTGAGGCGGGAGTGGCGCTGGCGCAGGCCGATGAGTGTGTCTGCCCGGCCGCAGCGGCACCTGCCGTGAGCGGGGGTGAATGGCAGGGGGTGGGCACAGGCTGGCAGGTCTATGGTGATGCCCTGGTGCAGCGTTATGGTGCGCTGGCATCTGTGTGTGATGCGGCTGCATTGCCCCATGCCCGGGATGTGGCGCTGCTGGCAGAGCATGGCTACCGCAACGGCAGGGCGGTGAGTGCCGAGCAGGCGTTGCCGGTCTATCTGCGCGATAACGTGGTCAGCCGTGGTTGAGATGGTTATAAACAGAGATGAAAAATAACAACGGCTGTATCAATATCGTTCAACTCTCTGACCCACATCTGTTTGCGGATGAGCAGGGCAGTATGTATGGACTCAACACCCTGCAAAGCCTGCGGGCGGTGGTGGCCGAGGTGGCGCAACAGTCGTTTGATCTGGCTGTTGTCACCGGCGACTTGAGTCAGGATCTGCAACCAGCCGCCTATCAGCATCTGCGTCAAGCGTTGCAGGGGTTGGATATGCCGCTGCATCTGATGCCCGGCAATCACGATGACTGGTCGTTGATGATGACGGAGTTTCAGCAAGGCAACATCTCCTGCATCAAACAGGTGGTAATTGGACAGTGGCAGATTATCCTGCTCAATACTCAGGTGGTCGGTGAGGTAGGTGGATATCTGAGTGACGATGAGTTGAATTGGTTAGAGCAGACATTGGCTGACGCGGCGGCACCCAACGCCGTGGTCTGTATTCATCACCACCCGGTTGACATGGGGTGCCGCTGGCTCGACCAGATTGGTCTGCATAACTCTGACAAGTTGTTTGAGGTGCTGGCATCCCATGCGCAGGTGAAGGCGCTGTTGTGGGGCCACGTGCATCAGGAGTTTGATGAGAGCCGGGCCGGACTGCGGCTGCTCTCATGCCCCTCTACCTGCATCCAGTTCAAACCGGGCAGTGATAAATTTGACCTTGATCAGCGGGCGCCAGGGTATCGCTGGTTAAAACTTTATGATGATGGTTCACTCGATACCGGCGTCAAACGGATCGACAAAATCCCCGGCCAGATTGACGCCAGCCAGAAAGGGTATTGATCCCTGAAACAGAAAAGGCCCGCTGAGCGCGCGGGCCTTTTCTGTTTAGTACAGCTACACAGTTATTTGTGCAGCTCTTCCTCCATCTGTTCAACGCTGATGTGTCTGACATTTTTACCCTTAACTAGGTAGATGATGTATTCACACATGTTTTTGGCGTGGTCGCCGGTGCGCTCCAGCGCCCGGGCGGCCCAGATCACATTGAGTACCCGTTTGATGGTGCGTGGATCTTCCATCATAAAGGTCATGTTCTGGCGCATGATCGCTTCATACTCATGGTCAACCTGCAGGTCCATCTTTGCGACGGCGATGGCGGCATCGACATCCATGCGCACAAAGGCATCAAGGGCACCGTGAATCATCTTCTGCACATGGCTGCCAAGTGACTGGATCTCGATGTAACTGTTGCGGGGGCGTTCCATTTCGGCCAACTCTTTTGCCATCCGGGCCACTTTTTTGGCCTGGTCACCCATGCGTTCCAGGTCGGTAATGGTCTTGATAACGGCAATCACCAGCCGCAGGTCACCGGCGGTGGGTTGGCGGCGGGCGAGGATATGGGTGCACTCCTCATCGATCTCAACCTCCATGGCGTTGACCTTGTAATCACCGGTGATGACATCCTCTGCCAGATCGATATTGCCCTCTGTCAGCGCCGTAACCGCATTCATGGTCTGCTGTTCAACCAGCCCACCCAAGGCAAATACATGGTTGCGCAGGTGTTCCAGTTCAGAATCAAACTGCTGTGATATGTGATGTTTATCCATGGCTCTCTCCAATATAGGCGTTGTGCGGTTTAACCATAACGACCGGTAATGTAATCCTCGGTCTGTTTTTTGCCAGGATTAGTAAACAGGGTGTCTGTGCTAGCCAGTTCGATCAGCTCGCCCATGTACATAAAGGCGGTGAAGTCGGAGACTCGTGCCGCTTGCTGCATGTTGTGAGTGACGATGATGATGGTATAGGTCGATTTCAGTTCGTAAATCAGCTCTTCGATCTTCAGGGTTGAGATTGGATCCAGCGCCGAGGCTGGCTCATCAAGCAGCAGTACCTCGGGTTCAATCGCGATGGCGCGGGCGATCACCAGGCGTTGTTGCTGGCCGCCGGAGAGGCCAAAGGCGCTGTCGTGCAGCCGGTCCTTCACTTCATCCCAGAGTGCCGCCCGTTTGAGTGAGTTCTCGACCGCCTCATCCAGTACCCGGCGCTCTTTCACCCCCTGAATTCGCAGGCCATAGGCGACGTTTTCATAGATCGACTTGGGGAAGGGGTTGGGCTTCTGGAACACCATGCCAACCCGGCGGCGCAGGGCGGAGACGTCAACGGTCCGGGCGTAGATGTCGTCGCCGTCGAGCAGAATCTGCCCTTCGATACGGACATCATCCACCAGGTCGTTCATGCGGTTGAAGCAGCGCAGCAGGGTTGATTTGCCGCAGCCGCTCGGACCGATAAAGGCGGTGACACGCTGTTTTGGGATCGGCATGTTGATCCCCTTTAGCGCCTCTTTATCGCCGTAGAAGAGCCTGAGGTCTTTTACTACGATGGTGTTTTCGGTCAGCACACTGTTTTGGGCCGCACGCTCGCCGGTGATGGCGCCAAGGTCAATGCCGTGTGTCATGGTTGCAGATTTCATCACTTAAGTTTCCGTCTCTTGAATTTGGTTACTGTTCTAGCGCTTTGTATTTTTCACGCAAGCGGTTACGGATGGTAATGGCCGCCAGAGTGAGCACAACAATTACAATGACCAGCAGTAGCGCGGTTGCATAGACCAGTGGCCGGGCTGCCTCGATATTGGGGCTCTGAAAGCCAACATCGTAGATATGAAAGCCTAAGTGCATGAATTTACGATCCAGATGAACAAAGGGGAAGTTGCCATCCAGCGGCAGCGATGGCGCCAACTTGACCACCCCTACGAGCATCAGTGGCGCCACTTCGCCCGCAGCCCGTGCAATCGCCAGGATCATCCCGGTCATGATGGCCGGGCTGGCCATGGGGATGATGGTGCGCCACAGGGTTTCGGCCTTGGTGGCGCCGAGCGCCAGGCTCCCTTCACGGATGGAGCGCGGGATGCGTGATAGTCCCTCTTCGGTGGCGACAATGACTACGGGCATCGTCAGCAACGCCAGTGTGAGGGAGGCCCATAGCAGCCCTGGTGTACCAAAAACAGGCGCCGGTGAGGACTCGGGAAAAAACAGGCTGTCGATGGAGCCGCCGAGAAAGTAGACAAAAAAGCCCAGTCCAAATACACCATAAACAATGGCCGGCACCCCGGCAAGATTGTTGACGGCGATGCGGATGGTGCGGGTGATAAACCCTTGCTTGGCATATTCACGCAGGTAGATGGCGGCGATCACACCAAACGGAGTCGCCAGCATCGACATGATGATGACCATAATGACGGTGCCAAAGATGGCAGGGAAGATGCCCCCCTCGGTATTGGCCTCCCGCGGATCCTCTGACAGGAACTCCCAGACCTTCTCGAAGTAGAAGAGTGTCTTGGCAAAGAGGGAGAGTTTGTTAGGTTGGTAGGCGCGGACTATCTTGGCCAGCGGCAGATCAACCACCTGACCGGTAGATACCTTTACCGTGACAGTGGCTCGGTTGATCTCGTGATAGAGGCCCTGCAATTTGCTTTGCAGCCCCTCATACTCCTGCTGCAGCACCTCTGTTTCGAGTGTGATCTCAGAGAGGTTTTCCGGTGAGTCTTTGCCGTTCAGTTCCAGTTTACGCTTTGTCAGCCGCAGCTGTTCCATCGAATAGTTGATAGAACCAATGTCGCTCTTTTCGATCTGGCGAATGGTTTTGAAGAGCGTCAGGGTTGTCTCGATCTGTTCTTGCAGGGCGTTCCATGCCGTTGCACCTTCGCCCTCGGCGACCACAGCGCCATCTATTTTTAGCTGTAGCAGATCGCCGTGCAGATTGCCCCACTCAAGGCGTTCAAAGACAATAATGTCCTTGGGGGTGGTGGTGCCACTGATCAGCGGTTCGATGATCCAGCGGAAATCGCTGCCACCAATATCGCGGTTGCCCACTTTAATCAGGTAACGGCTGATGCGGTCACTGCTGCTCTCCAGCGCGACGCCGCTGTCGTGGATGCGTTCCAGCGATACCTCTTCTTTTTCGCGCAGTTCACCTACCACCTGGACGATTTCGCCGCCCTTGTAAGGGTCCTGGTACTGATAGGCGTGAATATCAGAGGGCCAGAAGTGGACCATGCCCCGGGCGATGATCAGACCGAGCAGGCCGATCACCGCAAGCAGGCAGATGGAGACAGCGCCGGCCGTGAGCCAGATCCAGGGTTTACCGCTTTTTATCCAGTTTTTCATTAGAGTGAGCTGTATTTTTTCCGGAGTCGCTGACGTACAACTTCAGCGATGGTGTTAAAAAAGAAGGTGAAGATAAACAGTACCAACGCCGCCAGAAACAGGATTCGGTAGTGGGTGCCGTTGACTTCGGATTCAGGCATCTCCACCGCGATATTGGCCGAAAGGGTGCGCAACCCCTGGAAGATGCTGAAGTCCATGACCGGGGTATTGCCGGTAGCCATGAGCACAATCATCGTCTCGCCGACTGCCCGGCCAAAGCCGATCATTACCGCCGAGAAGATGGCGGGACTGGCGGTCAGCAATACCACCCGTGTCAGGGTTTGCCAGGGGGTGGCGCCCAGCGCCAGTGAGCCGATGGTCAGATGTTTGGGCACGCCAAAGATGGCATCTTCAGTGATGGTAAAGATGGGCGGAATGATGGCAAACCCCATCGCGATACCCACAACCATGGCGTTACGCTGGTCAAAGTTAATGCCCATTTCGTGTGTCATCCAGATACGCATGTCGCCGCCAAAGGCCCATATTTCGATGGGATGGCTCAGGGTAAAGGCGAGCCAGACGGTAAAGATGATCACCGGGATTAACAGGGCAGCGGTCCAGCCGTCAGGGACACGGGTATGGATGTGTCTGGGCAGCATGTGCCAGAGGTAACTGCTGGTCAGGATGGCCAGTGGTAACAGCAAGACCAGGCTGAAGACGGCAGGCAGGTAGTACTCGATCAATGGCGCCAGCCACAGTCCGGCGAGGAAGCCGAGGATGACCGTTGGCAGCGCCTCCATTATTTCAATGGTGGGTTTGATGGTGGAACGCATCTTGGGTGTCATGAAATAGGCGGTATAGATAGCACCAAAAATTGCCAGCGGGATGGCGACCATCATGGCGTAAAAAGCGGCCTTGATAGTGCCAAAGGCGACCGGAACCAGGCTGAATTTGGATTCGAAGTCGTTGCTGGCCGAGGAGGATTGCCAGACGTAATCCGGCTTATCGTAACTTTCGTACCAGACCTTGCCCCAGATGGATGACCATGAGACTTCGGGGTGTTCATTATGCAGGTGCAGGAAGTGGGTCTTGCCTTCAGCATCTTCGATCAGTGCGGCATCGGCGCGCGGCGCGATGGCGACACGGCTGGCGCTGCTACTGAGCTGGTGTTTCAGTACGGTGCGCCCTGATGTGGTGTGAAAGACCTCCAGTTCGCCGTTCTCATCAATGGCGATAAAACCTTTGCGGAAGTACTCAGGGGTGAGGGTGGCTAAGCCGTTGGGCATCTCAAACTGACGGATTTTGGTCAGGTGATGGTCGTTATTTTCATCCCGCACCTCAAACCATTGACTGATTGTGCCGCTGCTATCGCCCACCAAAATGGAGATGTCACCCGCGAGAAACTCCAGCCTGACAATCCGGTTGCCACTATTGACGGCGGTGACCTGCTCTTCCAGTATCGGCGCACTGTAGTCGGATATGTCGAAGCGGGCGATGGTTCCAGCGGTGGTGGCGGCGTAGACGACACGTTGCTCCTTGTCGAGTAGCAGGTGGGAGATTTTGCTGGGGGCATTTTCCAGGGCAACGGTATTGGTCTCGATAGTGGTCTCATCATCCATCATCGAGGTCTCGATGGTGAGTGTGGTCAATAACAGACGGCTATCGTTGGTCAGAGAGACCACTGTTGCCTGCTCCTCGTTGCTTTGTACGGCAAGTTTGGCGAGTGGGCGGCCGCTGCTGTCGATCTGGATCGGCGCTTCACCCAGTGGATAGCTAATGCGTGGCGTGATGGTGCGGACATTGTCAGGATAGCCGACGTCATACTCATGTTTGAGTACCTTGGCACTGCCGTCAGAGAGGCCAAAAGCAACAATCCTACTGGCGCCAGTGCCGGCGGCAAAGCTGGTGACGGTGACACTCTGGGGCAGATTCAGTGGCAGCCGGGAAATAATCTTGCCATCATGGGTATAAAAGAAGGTGGTCTGACCGTTGCTCTCAAAACGGACACCAACCTCGGCCTGCTCCTCCATTGCTAAATAGAGTGTGCTGGCGCCGCCATCATGTGGCAGCGTGTAATCGGCGCCCGTTTCAATTTTGCCGGGCATGAACAGCGGGACCACTACGTAGAGTAGATAGGCAAAGATCAGGGTGATAGCGATGATGACACCGATACCACCAATGCCAATCAGATGCTTGGCAAGTTTGTCTTTGAAACGGCGGCGGGCACGATGGCGGATGCTGCTCGGGTGATTGATGGGGGGAAGAAGTGCGGCCATTGACTTAAGGGTCCTTCAGTTATGCCGGGCAATCATACGTGCGCAATATTACAGAATTGTTACACTCATTTCATCCTAAGGTTGTCACTTAATTGCTTGATAAAATTTGAAAAACGGCTTAATAGACAATTTTGTGGTCAATATGGGGCAGAGACTCTTGCTGTCAGCCTGATCCTCTATTAACGCAGTGCAAAGCTGCCGAGTTGGGATACGAAAAACCAGGCGTGGGTACAGTTTAAGCAGCGCCACCTAACGTTTGCCGCAGCGTTGAACTCCGTTGAATGCCATAGGGTTTTAGTGCTAAAGCGTAATTTACCCTTGGGCTGGCGCTGTTGCACAGGGGTTATCTTTATCGATGGCGGGTAGAGACGTGGCTGTTGATAAGGGCGGATGCCTTGTCACGAATGATGTTGCCATCGATGTCGGAGAGCCAGAGGTGTATCAACCCTTTCATAAAAGTGTAACTGTCGAGGGCGCAGAGGGCCGGGTCGAGGCCAGGGCGCAACATCTCTTTTGCCTGTGCATTTTCGTACGCGCGGTTGAGTATCTGCATGAAGTTGCAGCCGGTTTTGAGTACCCGATTGTCGAGTGAGGCAAATTCGTCGACGTATTCACATTTGAGGATGATGATTTCAAAGGTGGTGCGGGCAATATCATCTTCCTGCAATAATCGGACGATTTCGTTCATGCTCTCCTGGATGTTGCGGAGGGGGTCGATCTGGTCGTTGTCAGGCAGGTTTTCGCCGATCTGGTCGATAAGAGGCAGGGAGACCTGCTCCATCATGGCAAAAAAGAGGTCTGGTTTGTTTTTAAAGTGCCAGTAGATGGCGCCGCGTGTGACACCTGCCGCTTTGGCGATCTGTTCAAGGGTGGTGCGACTCACCCCCCGTTCGGCAAATACCTGACGGGCGGCGGTGATAATGTCTTGCCGGGTCTGTTCGGTTTCGGTCTTGTTTTTACGCACCATAAATTTAGCCTATGTCAGTTAGTGCTGCGCTAATGGCGCGGTATTGTCTGCGGACCAACCACCGCCTAGCGCCTTCATCAGGTCGATACTGTAGAGCAGTTGCGCCTGATGATTTTGCACCAGCGCCTGTTCGGCACTGTTGAGTGTGCGCTGGGCATCGAGTACTTCAAGGTAACTTGAATAGCCGGCGTCGTAACGCATGCGAGACAGGCGCAAGGCGTTGTGGGCGGCATCGGTTTTGATCTCCAGGTCAGTAACGTTGGCACTGTTCTGTTCAATGTTTGTAAGTGCATCGGCCACTTCCCTGAAGGCGCTTTCTACCGTCTTTTGATAGCTGGCCAGTGCTTGGCGCTGCACCGCTTCGGCACCGCGATTACGCGCTGAATATTTGCCTGCATCGAAGATTGGCAGGGTGGCGCCGAGGCCGAGTGACCAGATGCGGGCGCCGCTATTGAATACGTCACCCAGCTCCTTGCTCTGACCACCGAAATAACTGGTGAGCGAGAAGGTAGGGAGCTGCGCGGCCTTGGTAACGCCGATTCGGGCATTGGCGGCGATCAGTGCTTGTTCTGCCTGGTGTACGTCGGGACGGCGCTCCACCAGTGTCGAGGGAAGGCCGGCGGGTGGCTGTGTGGCGGTAGGCAGGGTGGCCTGGGGTGCTGCTGCAATCCTCAGGCCGGGTTTACCGCTGATCAGCCCAAGCTGATGCTCAATCAGTGTCCGTTGCCGTTGCAGTTCGCGCAGCTGTAACGAGACATCACTGCGTGCCACTTGGGCCTGGTTTATGTCCAGCTCCCCGGCAAGTCCACCCTTGACGCGGCTTTTGATCACGCTCAAAGACTCGTCACGTGCGGTGAGTGTTTCTATGGTGACGGCAATCTGAGCGTCAAGGGCGCGTAGGGTGAAGTAGGATTGGGCTGTGGTGCCTGCCAGGGTAAGGGCGACTACGTCATGGGCATAACGGCTGCCAAACATTTGCGCCCGGGCCGCCTCTGATGCGCGCCGAAGTTTGCCCCAGAGATCAATTTCGAAGGAGGTGGAGAGCGCCAGCCTGTTTGAGTTTGTGGTGAGCGGGACTCCTGGAAAGGCAGGCTGGGCATTCATTGAGCTGGAGCGTGTGCGTGCGCTTGAGGCGCCTAGGTCAATTTGAGGAAAAACACTGGCGCCGGTCTCATCCAGTACCGCCATGGCCTCGTCAATCTGTGCTACCGCCCTCTGCAGATCCTTGTTGTTGTGCAGTGTGGTTTTAACCAGTTCATTGAGGGTTGCATCGTTATAGAGTCTCCACCAGTCGTGCTGCAGCACCGCTGCTGCTGTGGTCTCTGCGGGTTGTCCCTCCGTGTAAGCGGCTGGCAGCACAACCTCGGGGCGGCTGTAGTTGGGGCCTACTGTGCAGCCACCGAGCAGGATCAGTGCCGTTAAGGCGCTCACTTTTTTCACAGCAGGGAAGGGGCGTTGATAACTCATTTTTTATCCTCCTGCACTGCTGCCGGCGGCTGCGTCTCAGGGTGTTTGTGTGAGGGGCGCGGTTTGCGCGCCAGCAGGGTGAAAAAGAGCGGTACAAAGATTGGCGCGACGAAGGTGGCGATGATCATGCCGCCAAACACACCACTGCCCATCGACTGCCTCGCAGCGGCTCCTGCCCCAGTGGCGATGACAAGTGGCACTACGCCAAAGACAAAGGCCAGAGAGGTCATGACGATAGGACGGAAGCGGAGCCGTGCCGCTTCCAGTGCGGCATCAACAGCGCTCAAACCCTCTTCCATGCCCTGCATGGCAAACTCGGCGATCAGGATGGCATTTTTTGCCGCCAGTCCGATCAGTACCACCAGACCAATCTGGAAGTAGATGTCGTTATTGAGTCCGCGCAGATAGACAAAACCCAGCGCCCCAGCAATCGCAAACGGTACTGCCAGTAGCACCGCCACCGGTACACCCCAGCGTTCATAGAGTGCTGCGAGTATCAGGTAGACCATGATAAGTGCAAAGCCAAAGGCAAATACTGAGGCGCTGCCGGTGCGCTTCTCCTGAAATGCCTGGCCGGTCCACTCCATGTCATACCCCTTGGGTAAATTCTCTTTTGCCACCTGTTCGACGGCGGCGATGGCGTCACCAGAGCTGAAGCCGGCCTTGGCGCTGCCAAAGACCTTGGCGGCGATGTAACCGTTGTAACGCTCTATCTGCTCGGGTCCGATGATACGTTCAACCGTGATCAGCGCCTTGAGTGGAATCATGGCGTTAGTGGTGGTGGAACGTACATAAATATTGCCGATATCCTCTGGTTTGGCGCGGTACTGGGCATCCGCCTGGATGGTGACATGATAGGTACGCCCCAGTTTGTTGAAGTCGTTGACGTAGAGTGACCCCATCTGTGCCTGCAGGGCAGTAAACAGATCATTCACTGGCACGCCGAGTGCGAGTGCCTTCTCCCGATCTACATCAACACGCAGTTGCGGTACCGTGGGGCGGTAGAGGGTTCTCAACCCCTCCAGCGCCGGGTTTTGTCCGAGGGCGGCGATGAAGTCGTTAGTCACCTGTGCCAGCCGTTGTGGGTCAGGGTCTACGCGACCACGGACATAGACTTCAAAACCACCTGTGGCGCCCAGGCCACGAATGGCAGGTGGGTTGATGGCGAAGGCGAGGCCATCCGGCAGCATCATGCCCTTGCCACTTACCTCTTGCACCAGCTCCTGCGCGGTCTGTTGGCGATCTTCCCACGGTTTGAGTGGCATGAAGATGGTGGCGGAATTGCTCTTGCTGCTGCTACTGATGAGATCAAAGCCGTTGACGATGAAAATATTCGAAATAGCCTCATTGTTGACCATCATGCCGCGTAGCTGGGCAGTTGTCTTCATGGTGCGTTCAAGCGTGGCGCCGTCAGGCAGCATCACAACACTGACGATGTAACCTTGGTCTTCTTCGGGTACAAAACTGCCAGGTACCCGCATAAACAGCAGGGCAACGCCAACGAGTAGCAATATAAAGAGTGACATGGCTGCAATGCGCCAGTGCAGCGCCAGGTTGACGGCGCCGAGGTAACGCCGGGTTATCCAGCCAAAACCACGGTTAAAGAGTTTGAATAGTCTGTTGGGTTCGTGGTCACCTGGCGAATGTGGTTTGAGCAGCATCGCACACAGGGCCGGGGTGAGGGTTAGCGCCACCACGCCGGAGAGCACCACGGCAATCGCTACGGTGACTGCAAACTGGCGGTAGAGTTGACCGGCGATACCACCGAGGAAGGCGACAGGGATAAAGACCGCCACCAGCGCCAGCACGATACCGATAACGGCGTTTTGCACCTCCCGCATCGCCTCGACTGCGGCGTCAAAGGGTTTGAGCAGCCGCTCGCGCATCAGCCGTTCGACGTTTTCCAGCACCACGATGGCGTCATCCACCACGATCCCCACTGCCAGCACCATGGCAAAGAGGGTGAGGGTGTTGATCGAGAAACCAAAGAGCCAGAGACCGGCGAAGGTGCCGATCAGTGATACCGGGACGGCGATCATCGGGATCAACGTGGCGCGCCAGCTCTGCAGAAAGACAAATACCACCAGCAGTACGATAACGGCGGCTTCGAGCAGTGTTGTCAGGACGCTGCGGATGGAGGCGGTGACAAACAGAGTTGTGTCATAAGGGATGATGTAGTCAACATCTTCGGGGAACTGCTCGTTTTTAATCTGCTCCATCTTTGCCCGAACGGCATCGGCGACATCAAGCGCATTGGCGCCAGATTGCAGGAATACCGGCAAGGCGATGGCGGGCATACCGTTAACGCTGTTGGACTGGTCATAACTCTGGGCGCCAAGCTCGATACGTGCCACATCCTTGAGTCGCAACACACCATGGGGACCGTCGGAGCGGAGGATGATCTGGCCAAACTCCTCCGGTTGCTGCATGCGACCACGGGTGGTGACTGTATACACCAGCTGCTGCCCTTCAGGTGCGGGGTCAGCGCCGATCTTGCCCGCGGCATATTGGGTATTCTGGGCGTTGATGGCGTTGGTAATATCGCTAGTGGTGAGGCCAAGCTGAGCCATGCGGTCCGGCTTGAGCCAGATACGCATCGAGTAGTCGCGTGCGCCAAAGATGATGACATCTGCCACGCCGGGAATCCGCTTGAGTTCATCGGCGATATTGAGGCTGGCGTAGTTGGAGAGGTAGAGCATGTCGTAAGTGCTCTTGGGCGAGTTGAGCGCCACTACCAGAAGGATGTTCTGTGACCGTTTAGCCACGGTCACACCGTTACGGCGTACCTCTTCGGGCAGGCGTGGCGTGGCGAGCTGTACCCGGTTATTGATGTTAAAGGTAGCCTTGTCAACGTCGGTGCCGACCTCAAACGTCGCGGTAATAGAAAGTGTGCCGTTGGAGGCCGCTGTTGAGTTGAAGTAGAGCAGGTTCTCCACCCCGGAGAGCTGCTGTTCAATCGGTGCTGCTACCGTTTTGGAGAGAGTCTCTGCCGAAGCACCAGGGTAGACAGCTGTGATTGTCACCGTTGGCGGAGCAATCTCGGGGTACTGGGCAATGGGCAGAATGCTTGCGGCTACCAGGCCCGCAAGCATCAGGATGATGGCCAGCACTGTGGCAAAGATGGGGCGTTCTATAAAAAATCTGGACATGGCTTGGGATTCGCTCTGTTGCGGCTCTGCTTAACAGTGATGGTTAGTGCTTGGCGCCAGCCATCGGCCCGGCGGGCATCTCTCCCGGCGCATGGGGCGCCACTGCGGCGCCAGGACGCATCTTCATCAGATTATCGATGATCACCTTGTCATCAGGAGCGAGTCCTTTGGTCACCACCCAGTTCTGCCCGGACCAGCCATCGGTCTCTACCGGGCGCGGCGCTACCGTGTTTTCGGGGGTAACGGTGAACAGCATGTTGCCTTGTTCGGTCTGCGCCACGGCCGCATGGGGTATCAGGTAGGCCTCACGCTCACCAACACGGACCTGGACGCGGACAAACTGCCCAGGCAACAACAGATGGTCAGGGTTGGGGAACTCGGCGCGCATCTCTACCATGCCAGTGCGGTTATCCACCGTTGAGGCGGAGAAGTTGAGCTTGCCGGGGATTTGGTAGTTGCTGCCATCCGCCATAATTAATGTCACTTCACTACTGGCCTTGCTCTTGCGTAGTTGCAATGATTCACTTTCGGAAAAGGAGAAACGCACCCAGATTGGGTCGTTGATATGTATGGTCGTCAGTGGTGTTGATTGGTTGCCGGCAGTGATCAGAGTACCTTGGGAGAATTGTGCGCGATCAGTCACCCCTGATATTGGTGCTGTCACCTTGGTGTAGGAGAGATTTAACTCTGCATCGCGTAGTTTTGCGGCATTTATCTGTTGTGATGCCAGGGCCTCTTGCAGTGCCGTGTTGGCGTTGTCTAGTTCTCTGCTGCTGATAGCCTTTTCCGCCACTAGTGGTTTGAGCCGGCCTGCCTCACGCTGTGTCTGTTCCAGATTGGCCTTGTCCTGGGCCAGCGCCGCCTTGGCCTGAGACAGTGCAATTTCAAAAGGTGTACGATCGATGGTGAACAGTATTGCTCCAGCCTTGACTCGCGCGCCTTCCGTATAGTGCTGCTGCATCAAAATTCCAGAGACACGGGCACGCACCTCTACATCTTTTGATCCCTCCGTCTGGCCCACCGTCTCGATGAGGGTAGGAACCGATTCTGGTTGCACTGTAATCACACTCACCGGCATGGCGGGCATCTCTGCCTTTCCAGGTCCCGTTTCAGCGGTTGGGTTGTCTTTGGAGCAGCCGCTCAAAAGGGCGATCAGTACCATGGCGCCAGCCACTGAACGTAATTGAGAGCGTCTGTTTTGAGGGGAGTAAAAGCTGACTGGGAAAAGTGCCATGACGTATGCCCGTGTGAGATTAAAGGCTGGATTATACACAAACATACGTGTATGTATACTCGCAGGGCCACCCTAATGGGCGCGAAGGATGAGGGTATGTTTATTGGAGGAAGCCGCTTGATAAGCGTCGCACAAATCAATGGCAGGTTCTCGGGGCTGATGTTTCTGTTTGAGCTGGAGCGTTTTTCAGCTGTAGTGGAACTCTATAGGTATAATGCGTTCACAACTGTAACTAAGTGAATTAAGGAATGTTTAGGATGAAGTCTCGAATTTTGCTGTTGGCCTCTCTGTTGGTGTTGGCGTTGTGGAATCCGGCCTGGGCCGCCGATGAAGTGACACAGGTACGGAATGCGGTGGCCAAGATTGTGCCGGGCATGGCGCCAGACTCAATTGTGAAGAGCAGTGTGCCAGGTTTCTATGAGGTGGTTTATGGGGCGGATATCTTTTATGTCTCGGCCGATGGGCGATATCTGCTTAATGGCAGTGTAATTGACCTGAAAGATGGCAAAAATCTGTCAGAGGTAAAGCGTGGCCAGGGGCGTCTTAAGATGATCTCTGAAATAGATCAGAAATCGATGATTGTATATAGCCCGAAGCAGGTCAAACATCGAGTGACAGTGTTTACTGATATCGATTGCCAGTATTGTCGTCGTCTACATCAGGAGATGGCAGAGTTAAATGGTATGGGCATTGAGGTGCGTTATCTGCTCTTCCCACGGGCCGGTGTAGGCTCTAAATCCTATGATAAGGCAGTGACAGCATGGTGCTCAGCCAATCAGCAACAGGCACTGACCGATTTAAAGGCTGGTAAAAACCTGCCCAATAAGACCTGTGACAACCCGCTTGATAAACATATGGCGCTGGTCGAGAAGCTGGGCATCACGGGCACGCCGACCATGGTTCTGGAGGATGGCAGCATGATCCCGGGTTATGTGCCAGCAGCGCGTTTGCTGGCGGCGTTGGAAGGCAAAGAGTAGGTAGAGTGGCCGCCGCCAACGCAATGTTGGCAGGCGGCACTGTTTGGTCAGGCGCGGCGCCGGTAGAGGGGCAGTGGTTCGTCGGATGAAGCCTGATATTTGACGCTGATCTCATTAAAGGCGTTGAGTGCATCTTCAATCTTCTGCGTCGGATCGATCTCAAAGGCATCAAAACCGGCGCGCGCCATGTAACCCAGTTGATCACGTAGCACATTACCGACTGCACGCAGCTCGCCGGTGTAACCATAATGTTGACGCAAGGCACTGGCCATGGAGTAGCTGCGGCCGTCCCGGAAGCTTGGGAACTGTAAGGCAATGATGGCAAAGTGTGAAAGATAGGCACTTATATCGGCCACATCATGATCACTATTCAAACGTATTCCTAGCACTCCTGTGTGTTGCAATAACTGCTCTTTATCGGTTTGCCAGAGTGCCAGTGGCACAATGATATTGCCAGTGGGCAGTGGAGTCGCTTCGACACCTTCGACAATGTCGGGGATGTGTTGCCACTGATCTTCAACGATCTGGTGGTTCTTAATGATCTGCATAGACACGCTCTTGAAAAGGTACGATTCCGATGCGTTGGAAAGTATCGATAAACTGCTCGCCTTCAATCCTCTGTTCGACATAGACATGGGCGATATTTTCGACGGCATCCGCTACTTCATCCTTGGAGACAGCACGTCCCAGGCGCTGGCCTAGCTCGGCAGTAGTCTCGGCGTAGCCGCCCAGTGTTAACTGGTACCACTCTTCACCCTTTTTATCGACGCCGAGAATGCCGATGTGGCCGATGGCATGGTGGGCGCAGCCGTTCATGCAGCCTGACATTTTAAGTCTGATCTCGCCGAGATCGTAGAGATAGTCAAGATTATCGAAACGGCGCTGGATCATGTCGGCAACGTCGATGGAGCTGGCATTGGCCAGTTCGCAGAAATCGAGACCAGGGCAGCAGATCATGTCATTGAGCGTGCCGATAGTCGGTGTTGCCAAGCCATGCTGGTGCAGTGACTGCCACAGGGGATAGAGGTCACCCTGTTTGATATCACTCAATACCAGGTTCTGTTCGTAGGTGCTCCGGATCAGTCCGGCACTGTAGCGGTCAGCGAGTTCGGCCGCCAGGTCCATCTGTTTGTCGGTGATGTCGCCCGGCGCTATACCCGGCGCTTTTAGTGAGATAAAAACACCGCGATAACCGTCTACCTTATGGTCGAAGGTGTTGTATTTGAGCCAGCGGGAAAAGTCGCTGCTGTTGTTGGCATAGCCTTCGTGGCGTTTGTCAGCCGCCGCGCTCACATCATAGGGCAGTGGGGCGAAGAATGCTTTGACACGATTGATCTCAGCCGTATCAAGGATGAGTTTATCCTTGTTATTGTTCCACTCCTTATCAACCAGTGCCCGAAACGCCTCCATGCCCATCGCGCTGACAAGAATCTTGATACGGGCTTTATACTTATTGTCACGCCGCCCTTTGAGGTTGTAGACACGCACAATGGCTTCCAGGTAGGAGAGCAGATGTTGCTTCTCAAGGAAGGGGCGAATGGTCTGGCCGATGATGGGGGTGCGGCCGAGACCACCGCCCACACTGACTTGAAAGCCAATATCGCCGATCTCATTTTTGACCAGTCGCAGGCCAATGTCATGGACCAGAGTGGCGGCACGGTCACGGCTGGCCCCAGTGACCGCGATTTTGAATTTGCGTGGCAGATAGGCAAATTCAGGGTGCAAGGTGCTCCACTGGCGAATGATTTCGCAATAAGGCCGTGGGTCTTCCAGCTCATCGGCGGCAACGCCCGCCAGTGGGTCGGTTGTGGTATTGCGAATACAGTTGCCGCTGGTCTGGATGGCATGCATCTGCACCGAGGCCAGATCAGCAAGGATGTCGGGCACCGTTTCCAACTTAGGCCAGTTGAACTGGATGTTCTGGCGGGTAGTGAAGTGGCCGTAGCCTTTGTCATATTTGCGGGCAATGTGCGCCAGCATCCGCATCTGATCGGATGAAAAGAGGCCATAAGGGATGGCGATGCGCAGCATAGGTGCATGGGTTTGTATGTAAAGACCATTCATCAGACGCAGCGCCATAAATTCGTCGGCACCCAGCTCACCCGCCAGATAGCGCTGAGTCTGGTCGCGGAATTGGCTCACACGCTCATCAACCAGCCGTTGATCATACTGGTCGTAGATGTACATGCCAGGACGCTGGGTGCTAGTGCGGGCGGGCAGGGGCACTGCCGGGGCTATGTTCTGGATTTGACTCATGCTTATCCGCTTGCCTTAGTGTTTTTATATCAGGATGGTCATCGCAATCGCGTGGTAGACAACCGCCAACCGTAAGATTAGGGTATTTTTTATATAATATAAATTAAATGTTTTATATATTTTATATCAACTAATTCTATAAAGGAGGGTGATGCAATGAAAGAAATTGGTGCCCCGGGCTGGACTCTAACCTGCGACCTATCCCTTAGGAGGGGATTGCTCTATACACTGAGCTACCGGGGCTTTGCTTTAGACTGCTGTGCCTGCGAAGCAGGGGGCGCCAGTATATCAAGTTGAATCAGAAAGGAAATCAACTGTTGCGCTTTTGCTGGGCGGCGCGTTGCAGTAACATCACGCAGCGTTCAATTTGCCTCTCCTGAATATTGCTGATGCCTATAAACTCACCACCGATGAAGGCCGCTTTGTGGCTCTCATGCCGCCCTTTAACTGCGCGGACTCTAATATCGCAGGTGAACTGTTGTTTGTTCTCGGGTGGGAGAGAGAATGAGCAGTTCATTAATTGGTCTGGCTCGATGTTTTTAGGTAGATCTTTATTAAATTGGATACGAACGCCGCCAAGGGAGAGGTCCGCAATATTACCTTTCAATATCAGACGATCCGCTGTGGTTAGCGTGACAGGCATCGAAATGGTGGCGCTCAATGGGATCCTGATGTTTTCCCGGCGTTGGAAATAGTTCAATGAATCAGGGATCGCCAATTGGTAATAGGCAATGCCATCCTCTTCTCCAAATGTGGTTACGGTGGAGCTGAAGTCGAGTGTGACGCCATCAAGCATGGCGCTTACTCGGATCGTGGGCGTTAGTTTGAGTAGGTCATGCCCCTGTCTGGGGTGGAGTTCATCAAGTAGTAGATACCCATTGTGTTCGCTGGAGAGCTTTATAATGGCTGTGGTGAATCTCTGGGCATGGTCTGCTATCTGGATCGTGATTAATGCGCGTCGTTCCAGGAGTCGGTTGAGAAAAACGGTGATTCGCGCTGTGTCTGATAATGTCTCCATGGGGTTACGTTTGGCTGTCGTTAATGATGCTCAAATTATAATCGTTGATATTGTTAACAATCAGCATTCCTGTCTGCTCCTTTCTAAGCCTTAATCACTGGTTTTGATTGTGAGCTTACTACTGCTTGCCCACCCGCACTATATATAAGACTGTCTGGTGCACTCTGGCCGCGTAAAATTGCCAGTGCTGTTTCAGTGGTATGTTTGTTGGCAGCGATGATGTTGCCGTTGACCATATTTAATCGTTGACATCCCTCAAGCAATATTTTCAATTGTTGCTGTTTCTTTTGCAGTTGTGCGGCACTGGCGAGTGCCAGATTGCTGACAAACTCCTTCATGCCTTCAGATGAATATCTGAAGCCATTTTCCTCTAATAATTGACGTTGTTTTTGGCTAAGCTCTTCTAGGGCCGCACTCTGGTCGTTTTTTTTCTGATTTAGTTTTTGTATGTCGTCATAGCTCCTCTTCACCAAACTATCACTTTCGTTTTTTAAGATCTGTTCCAGCAGCTCAGCGCCCTGAATTTGCTGGTGCAGTAGATTGTTGATTTGTTGTGCGATACGAAGAGTTGTTGTGGTTTCATGTTCTGGCATTGTTTAAATCCTTCTCAAAATCAATCATTCTGGTTGCCAGATCAAAGGATGTTATCTGTGGTCCGCCTTCATTAACGATCTCTTGCAGTTGTGTAACCCGTTGATTATTGACTACAGGCTGAGCCGTAATCACCCGCTCGAGATGCTGCATGCGTGCTGCCGTATCAGTAAGTGTGACGGCGTCGTTCTGGCCGGTTTTTGCTGTTGGCTGCAGGGAAGCGGCAATGTTGATAGCTTGTGGCGTTTCTGGTCTTCCCCGTTCTTTTGGGGATTGTGTCAAACTGGCGACTAAACCAGAATTGTCAATTTTCATTCTCATCATCTCCTACGATATTGAGTCATCTAAATATCGGTCAACGTTAGTGACACTTGAAGTGTTTTCCGTGGTTTATAGGGCACTGTTGTCGGTTCGAGGTGTGCATCACATTTGTACCTCAACAATTCCTGGTCTCAATGCCACTGCCTCGATTACCCGTTTTGATGAGAGATTTTCAACCTTAACTAATCCCCCTTCAATCGCATCATCCAACGCCTTGCCGGGCATCTTTACCGTGATGTTGTTATTGCGGGCAATAATGGTGACCCTGTTGCCGCGCTGGATGATCTTGTTTTGTTCGAGGTCTTTAGGGCTGATGGTCGCCCCTTTGGCGAGTGAACGTTTAGGTCTGCGTCCTACTATCTCCTCGACGTTTTCATAATAGCCATTGCGAAGCTGGTTGGTTTCCCGTTTTTCGTACTGTATATCTGACAACTGAATAACAGCCCCAGTGACGAGTGGTCGGGCGGCGATAAAAACGTTGGAAAATGTAGATATTTTTACCGGCACATGAACGCTCCAGGGCTTTTCGCTCTGACATTTTACTGTTACGGTAATATTGGCGCTGTTGCGGTGCTGGCCCAGTTGCTCGGTACTGAGTGGACGGTTGCAGAGTGGTAAATGGAGGCGCGCATCAAGATAACCAACGTCGATAACGCTGTTTTTTTCGACCGTTGCTATCTGTTTTGTAGCAAATTCTTTGGCGCTTTTGCGGATATCATCCAGCGGATGGAAGTCGCCCGCTACTGCGCCTGCCACATATAACATTGTGGTTACAAAAATGACTATTAATCTATTCATACACTCTTTCATGGCTGGTCCTGTCATCTGGTAGCACCAAATACAATGCAAAAACCACGCCCATTGTGTTGTCTCAAGAAGTTTTGTTCAGGGTCGATAGAATCAGTATCAAAATCCTGAGTAAGCGGCAAAAGGGGCTTAATTAATGGCCAATGTCATGGATACGGTAAATCAGCGAACCCAGCTGGCAGGTCATAACCGATTGGAATTGTTGACATTTAAGCTGTCAGGAAGACAGCGTTTTGGCATCAATGTGTTTAAGATTCAAGAGATTGTTCAGTGTCCGCGTTTGAACCACATTCCACACGCGCACGCAGTAGTGCGAGGTGTTGCCACAATGCGGGGCAATACCATTCCGGTGATTGATTTGAATATGGCGATCGGCCGCGCTGCGATGGTGGATATTACTGGGTGCTACATGATTGTGACGGAATATAATCGTTCCGTTCAGGGGTTTTTGGTGGGTAGCGTCGAGCGTATCGTCAATCTTACCTGGTCAGATATTATGCCGCCTCCTAAAGGGTCGGGAAAAAATAGCTACCTTACTGCCGTTACCAAAATTGATGATGATTTGGTCTCTATCATTGATGTTGAGAGGGTATTGGCTGAAGTATCGTGCTTGCCAACGGAGGTTTCTAAGAGTATCACCGAAAACCTGGAAGATGCGATTCGTCAGCAGCATGTCTTGGTGGTTGATGATTCGAGTGTGGCACGTAACCAGATAAAACGTACCTTGGAACAGCTGGGTATCGAAAATACTTTGGCAAATAATGGTCGTGAAGCATTAAATTTATTGAAGTCATGGGCCAAAACCAAAGACCCTAAGCTGGAACACCTGGCTATGATAGTGTCGGACGTGGAGATGCCAGATATGGATGGCTATACTCTGACTACTGAGATCCGTCGTGACCCAGATTTACAAGGTTTATTTGTCCTGTTGCATACATCGTTGAGTGGAACATTTAACAATGCCATGGTGGAGAGTGTCGGGGCGAACAAGTTTGTACCAAAATTTAAACCTGATGATCTGGCAAAAGTGGTGCTTGAACAGGTGAGGGCATTTGCCAGCTCAAAGTGCAGTGAATGATAACTAACACTAGAAGGATCTAGGGGCGCAAGTGGTAAATCACTCAATATCGAGTCGGGACTATGAATCTTTTCGCACCTTTCTTGAAGAGGCGTGTGGAATAGTATTAGGTGAAAATAAACATTATCTGGTTGCCAGTCGCTTAAATCGTCTACTCAAAGAGCTTGATTTGACGTCAGTTGGGGATCTGATTGAGTCCATGCACTCACGCCCCCATTCAGGTATCCGCGAACGGATTATTGACGCGATGACCACTAATGAAACATTCTGGTTTCGTGATAACCATCCCTATGTACTTTTGAAGGATCTGATGTTTCCTGAGATAGCTAAAAAGCGCCAGAATCAGGTGCGCATCTGGTCGGCTGCCTGCTCATCCGGTCAAGAACCCTATTCTATTAGTATGATTGTTCAAGAGTATATTCAGTCCAGGCCAGGCAGTTCAATCAGCAGTGTTGAGATTGTTGGTACTGACATCTCGCCAACAATGTTGGCGCATTGCAAGGCTGCAAAATATGATGCCTTGGCCCTGTCCCGAGGATTGTCGCCAGAACGTAAGAAGAGGTTTTTTAAGAGTCTGGGTGATTGCTGGGAAGTTAATGAGGAGGTGCGAAAAAGTGTTCGTTTCATCGAAATAAACCTGATGAATAATTACACTTCGCTTGGAAAATTCGACATTATTTTTTGCAGAAATGTGATGATCTATTTCTCTAGTGAACTAAAAAAAGATATTCTTCGTCGAATTTCACAGGCCCTGGTTCCGGGGGGGTACCTTATTTTAGGGTCTACGGAAACATTGGCAAGTTATTCGGATGATTTTGAATTGGTTCGTTATGAGAGTGGCATGGCTTATCAATTGAAAACCAGTTCTCAATTGAGCGCGATACAACCTTCCTGGGTCTCCTCTCTACCAAAAGCTTAACTATCCCTTCTTGTTTCAACAATATCGCATCCGCGAATTGTTTCATGACCCCCCGTTTTTTTGGCATCTGCTGGCCATTGCCGCTGAGGTCGGCATATTTTTGCCGCTTGCGCCACTCGATACCACCTGATCGTGTAATTTTCCAGATAAAACTGGCCTGTTTTATTTGGCATTAGCCTTGCAAGTATTGTTTAAACACTTAATTCGTGTACAGACACAAGGTGATGGAATGGCATCAGGCATTGATAATGTTTTTGGAATACATGAGCAGGCACTAAGGCTGCGCGCCCAACGTACTGAACTTCTGGCCTCTAATCTGGCCAATGCTGATACCCCTGGCTACAAGGCAAAGGATATCGATTTTGAGGCTGCATTGAGCAGTGCAATGAGTGGTAGTGGTGGGCAGGAGACCGCTCTAAAAACCACTAGTAAGGGGCATATTAAAAATATCTCCGGTGGTGATATGGATGGCTGGATAAAATATCGTGTTCCGCATCAGCCGGCGCTTGATGGAAATACAGTTGAGTCGCATGTGGAGCAGGCGGCCTTTGCCAGAAATGCGGTTGAGTATCAGGCCACACTTCAGTTTCTTGGCGGAAAATCAAGGGGCCTGCTGCAGGCCATCAAAGGGAGTGAATAATCATGTTTAATATTTTTGATATTTCAGGCTCGGCAATGAATGCCCAAAGTGTGCGTCTGAATACCGTCGCCAGTAATTTGGCAAATGCTGACACTGTCAGCAGTACCCCTGATCAGGTCTACCAGGCAAAACACCCCATCTTCTCTGAGTTGTTGCAAGAGGCGGGTGGTAAACAGGGTGCCGCAGGCGTTCAGGTAAAAGAGATTGTAGAAAGCACGGCACCGCCCCTGGTGCGATACGAACCTAACCATCCACTCGCTGATGCACAGGGGAATATCTACTCTCCGAATATAAATATGGTGGAGGAGATGGCTAACATGATGTCTGCATCACGCTCTTATCAAAATAACGTTGAGGTTTTTAACACCTCTAAACAGCTATTGATGGCGACATTAAATCTCGGTCGTTAATGGTAGGAGATATTTAACATGTCAACACATATTGATTCAACCGTATTAGAGGGGCTTGGTCTGGCAGCGCCACAGAAAAAGGCTGTTGCCAGTAATCAGACGGATGAGGATACGTTTATGAAACTTATCCTTACCCAGTTACAGAATCAGGACCCGACTAAACCGATGGACAATAGTCAGTTTCTGAGTCAGCTGGCGCAATTCAAATCTGTGTCAGGGATTGATGACTTGAAGAAATCTGTCGATTCAATGGCAGCGTCATTTCAATCTAATCAGGCACTGCAGGCATCATCATTAGTTGGACGTTGGGTGATGGTTGAAAGTAATAGTGGTCAGTTGTGGGATAAGGCGGGCATGGCGGGTGCTGTCGAGGTGCCATCCTCTGCCAGTCAGGTGATGGTCTCTATCAAAGATGCCAGTGGTCAGGTGGTCAAGCAGGTCAACCTTGGTCCGCAAGAGAAAGGTGTGGTGAACTTTAACTGGGATGGGCTGGATGATAACGGCAATACTTATGCTGCCGGGAATTATGCCATCGAGGCAAATGCCAATATTGCGGGAAAGAGCCAGGCATTGGTCACAAATACAGTAGTTCCAGTAGACAGTGTAATCATGGGTAAGGTTGGTACAGGTCTGACCATCAACGCGACAGGTTTTGGCAAGGTCAGCTTGTCTGCTGTCAAACAGATTATGTAATTGTGTAGTAAAGGAGAACAGTCATGCCATTTCGTATAGCGCTTAGTGGATTAAATGCATCTACTGCTGATTTGAAGGCCACTGGTAATAACATTGCCAATGCCAGCACTACCGGATTTAAATCTTCACGCACAGAGTTTGTTGATGTTTTTGCAGTAGGGTATGGCGGCATCTCCGCAACTGCTATTGGTGGAGGTGTACGGCTTGCCTCAGTGACACAGCAGTTTTCACAGGGAAATATCGATTTCACTGACAACAATCTCGATCTTGCCGTGAATGGCCAGGGCTTTTTTGTTTTGAGTGATGCCGGGTCACGGGTATTGACACGTGCCGGGGCTTTTAGCACGGACCGTAACGGAAATGTGGTCAACAGCAGCGGTCATAAATTGCAGGTGTTTCCTGCCATCACTACCGCTAATGGCACCTCATTTGATACTGGACGGTTGACCGATTTGCAGCTCTCCACCAATGAAGGTGTGCCAAAATCAACCGATGAGATCAGTTCAAAGTTAAATCTTAATGCAGCTGAAACTGTGCCTCTGGTTGCCTTTAATGCGGCACTAACTACGCCAGATCCAGCCTCTTATAACAGTTCGACCTCTTTGACGATTTATGACTCGCTGGGTGCTCAACATTCGGCCACGCAATATTTCGTGAAAAACAGTCCCAACAACTGGAGTGCCTATTTAAAGATAGATGGTGAAACAGTGACCGGCTCACCCGCAAACCTGGTCTATACCAATCAGGGTGTACTTGATACTACGGCGAGTTCTGGTAGCTTCGGCGTTGTAGCAATGGGACCTACCACTACAATTGCTACATCTACAGGTGCCGCTGAGATCTCTCTTAATCTTGATTTTTCAAATCTGACACAATACGGTAGCCCTTTTTCAGTCGGTGCATTACAGCAAACAGGTTATTCAACTGGTCGATTAAGTGGTATTGATATCGATGCGGGGGGCATAGTTTCTGCCCGTTATACAAATGGTCAATCACAAACGCTTGGTAAAGTGGCGCTTGCCAATGTCTCCAACCCTCAGGGATTGAGTCCACAGGGAGATACGGTGTGGGGTGAAACATTCTCTGCGGGTGATCTGGTGCTGGGCGAAGCAGGCACTTCTAGTTTTGGATTGATGCAGTCGGGTGCGCTCGAATCCTCGAATGTTGATATTGCAGGTGAACTGGTAAATTTGATTACTGCACAACGTAATTTTCAGGCCAATGCCCAGGTGATTAGCACGGCGGATACGGTGACTCAAACCATCATCAACATCCGTTAATTTTTAATAGCATGTTTTAACTGCGGGAGGACTTCGGTCCTCCTTTTTTACGCCTCTACATATTGCCGCATCTGCGGCATATTTTTTCCGCTTTACTATTTTTATTCGACAATTAGTCACTTTGTTTCAGCTTGTCTGTAAATAAGTGACTGTTGGCATTCAGCTTGCATTTTACTTGCTCAATGAGTAATCAGTGTCAAATAAAAACCATAACGAGGTGATGCATGGATAAGGTGTTATATCTGGCCAGCAGCGCAGGCAAAGAGATCATGTTTGCCCAAACTCAAAACGCCAATAATTTAGCCAATGCCAATACCATTGGTTTCAAAGAGGATCTTGCCTACGCCAAGAGTCTGCCGGTATATGGACCAGGGCTGGATAGCCGTGTCTACACCATCACCGAGGGTAAAAGTTCAGATGTGACCTCCGGTTCATTGATGACCACCGGGCGTGAGCTTGATGTTGCCATTAATGGAAAAGGTTGGTTTGCAGTACAGGGTTTAGATGGCACTGAGGGGTATACCCGTGCTGGCGATCTGCGTGTTACCCCCAGTGGAATGTTAACCACGGCAGCGGGCCATCCGGTCTTTGGCAATAGTGGCGCGCCGATCACTATTCCACCTTACGAAAAACTTGAGGTTGGTACCGATGGAACGATTTCGATTCGCCCTATAGGCCAAGCACCCGCAACGTTGGCAGTGGTGGATCGTATTAAAATGGTTCAGCCGGACGAGACAAAAATCAGCAAGAGTGAAGATGGTCTGTTCCGCATGAGTGATGGTACTACGGCGGTTGCCGATGCGCGTGTCTCAATGGTTTCGGGTGTGCTCGAAACCAGTAATGTCAATGTGGTGTCGAGCATGGTCTCCATGATGGAGCTGGCGAAAAAATTTGAGATGCAGATCAAGGTGATGGAAAAAGCCAATGAACTGGATACCGCATCGCAACAGATCATGAAAATGAACTAAACAGTAGCGCAAGGAGTTAACAATGAATTCAGCACTATGGGTCGCAAAAACAGGTCTTGATGCACAACAAACCCGTATGACGGTGATTGCCAATAACATGGCTAACGTCAATACCACTGGTTATAAGCAGAGTCGTGCAGTGTTTGAAGATCTGCTTTATCAGAATGTCAGGCAGGCAGGTGGTCAGTCGTCACAGGATACTGTGCTCCCTTCGGGTTTGATGTTGGGTACCGGAGTACGTACCGTTGCCACTGAGAAACTCTTTACTCAAGGAAACTTGCAGCAGACTGGAAATCAATTGGATGTAGCGATACAGGGACGTGGATTTTTTCAGGTGTTGCGTCCTGATGGTGGTCTGGGTTATTCACGTGATGGTAGCTTTCAAGTGGATGCACAAGGACAGTTGGTGACCTCGAGTGGTTATCAGGTGCAGCCAGCCATCACTATTCCCAGCGGTACACTCTCAGTCACCATCGGTAGTGACGGTGTAATTTCAGCCATGCAATCCGGCCAGACAGCACCGACGCAGGTTGGCAATCTTCAACTGGCTGACTTTATCAATCCCAGTGGTCTACAGCCTGTGGGCGAAAATCTCTTTCTTGAGACCGCTGCAAGTGGTGCACCGCAGGCCGGTACGCCAGGTCTTAATGGGGTTGGTAGCGTAATTCAGGGGGCACTGGAAAGTTCCAACGTCAATGTGGTGGAGGAGATGGTCGGCATGATTGAGGCGCAGCGCGCCTACGAAATGAACTCCAAGGCGATCTCTACCGTTGACCAGATGTTGCAGTACGCCTCCAATAACCTCTAAGTGAGGGATGAGCGATGAGTGAAAAGTTTAACCTAAGCACGTTTACAACCGTAGTGCTGTTGTTTGTAGTTGCAGTGATGTCGGGATGCTCAACTTCGTCAGTGCGTCCAATATCTGAAGGGTTTGAGGCGTCGCGGCCCAATTACTATAGTCCGCCGCCGCATCAAAATGGCGCTATCTTCCAGGCCGGTTATGAGGTCTCGCTGTATGAAGATATGCGAGCCAGACGTGTTGGCGATATCCTTACCATCATTCTGAGTGAGAGAACCAATGCCTCTAAAAAGGCGGCCACCAATACGGCAAAAGATAGCTCCGTTGATGTAAAAAATCCAACGCTGTTTGGACGGGCATTTAAGTTTGATCTGCCCCGGCCATTTACCTCGGCACTGCCGGACCTCTCTTTGGATGCGTCACTAAACAGCGCCAACTCTTTCAAGGGTGAAGGCGATTCGGCCCAGAGCAATAGTCTCACCGGTAGCATTACTGTCACCGTGGCTGAGGTGCTACCGAATGGCAATCTGTTTGTAAAGGGACAGAAGCGTCTCACTATCAATCAAGGAGATGAGTATGTTCAGTTCTCCGGCATTGTGCGTACTGCCGATATCAATCCTGATAATTCGGTCATGTCCACCAAAGTGGCCGACGCCAATATTGCCTATATAGGTGATGGCATGGTGGCTGACGTCAATAGTCAAGGGTGGTTGGCCCGTTTTTTTAATGGTAAGTGGTGGCCGTTCTAGTGGTCCGAGGATACTGATATGAAGTTTATGACCAAAAGATTACTGGTCGTGGTATTGCTGATGTTTGCACAGAGTGCTGTAGCAGAACGTATCAAAGATCTGGCATCGGTGGCCGGCGTGCGTAGCAATCAACTTATCGGTTATGGCATTGTGGTCGGGCTTGATGGTTCAGGCGATCAAACGAGCCAGACCCCCTTCACGGTACAGAGTATCAAGACGATGCTGGCGCAGTTTGGAGTGCAGATCCCGGCTAACGTGAATCCACAATTAAAGAATGTAGCCGCCGTCTCCATTCATACTGAATTGCCTGCCTTTGCAAAACCAGGGCAGCGCATCGACATTACTGTTTCATCCCTGGGTAACGCCAAGAGCCTGCGCGGTGGCAGTCTGTTAATGGCGCCGCTGAAGGGGGCGGACAATCAAATCTATGCCATGGCCCAGGGTAACTTGGTTGTAGGTGGTTTAGGTATCGGCGGCGGAGATGGATCGAAGGTCTCTATTAATATTCCCAGTGTCGGTCGCATCCCCGGTGGTGCAACGGTGGAGCGTCCGGCGCCCACAGTGTTTGGCGGAGAGAGCAGCATTGTATTAAATCTTTTTAACCCAGACTTCACTACCGCCAACCGTCTTGCCGAGGCCATTAACGAGAAAGTTGGCATGGGGACCGCAGCACCGATGGATGGTTCATCAATTATGGTTCAGGCGCCGCGTGACCCTGGGCAGCGTGTCGCTTATGTATCGTTACTTGAAAATTTAACCCTCGAACCCGGCAATGCATCGGCCAAAATTATCATTAATTCACGTACCGGAACGGTGGTGATTGGTCGCCATGTACGTGTCACGTCGGCGGCGGTGACTCATGGCAGTCTAACGGTGACGATCAGTGAAAAAGCCAATGTCAGCCAGCCTGGACCATTGGCAGGTGGCGGCACAGTGGTAGTGCCCGCCACTGATATCAATGTGTCGCAGGATCAAAACAAAATGTTTCTTTTTGAACCAGGCACCTCACTCGGCGATATCGTTCAGGCTATTAATAATGTGGGTGCCTCACCGGGTGACCTGGTTTCCATCCTCGAGGCGTTGAAAGAGGCCGGTGCGTTGCGTGCTGAACTGGTAGTTATTTAATGACAATCCCCTCCAACAGTGGCGACATTTATACGGATGTAAGTTCGTTACGCAATCTTAAACGTGATGCTGCACAAGGCTCGCCAGCCGCGCTGCAGAAGACCGCCGAGCAGTTTGAAGCGCTGTTCCTGCAGATGATGCTTAAGTCCATGCGCCAGAGTTCAAGTGGCGAAGGCATGTTTGAGAGTGATCAAACCCGTTTTTATCAGCAGATGTTTGATCAGCAGATTGCGATCGATATGGCCAAAAAACGGCAGTTGGGGATTGCTGACATATTGGTAAAACAGTTAGGTAAAGAGCAGCCTGATCAGCCAGAGCCGTTAGGGCTGTCAAAAATTGATGTCGAGAGACTACGTCTTGCTAAATTTAGACCAGAAAGCTCAATTCCGGCATCAGCATTTTCAACCGTTAAACCCGTTACAGAATCGCCATCAACACCCGCAATCGCAGCAGAGCTAACAAAAGGTGCGGCGATCAGCGCGAGCCGTTTTGACTCGCCAAGCGATTTTGTCGAAAAGCTTATGCCACTGGCAGAGAAATATGGCGCCGAGCTGGGTGTTGATCCCAAGGTGCTGTTGGCACAAGCGGCGCTGGAGACCGGCTGGGGTAAAAAGGTTAGTCGTAGCAGCAACGGCGTGAGTAGCCATAATCTGTTTAATATCAAGGCCGATCAGCGTTGGTCTGGAGAGCAGGTAACAGTCTCCACGTTGGAGTATGAGCGTGGCCAACCCCTGCGGCAGCAGGCGGCATTTCGTGCCTATCCCGATTTTGAAGCGAGTTTTAAGGATTATGTTGGGTTTCTGAAATCCAATCCGCGTTACCAGCAGGCGTTGGCCAGAACAGATGATGGCCCCACGTTTGTGCGCTCGCTGCATGAGGCTGGATATGCCACTGATCCACGCTATGCGGCCAAGATTACGACCATTATGAAGAGTGATGTTTTTGGTGATAGCTCCCGGCAGCTGTAGGAACTGGTGCAGAGGCCGTTAACATGGCTATGAGGTTTTGTATCGAACGGTCACTCGCGATCACCGTGGTGATCATGTAAAGACAAATGAGGCAGGGCTATGGCATCAGGTATGTTAGGTGTAGGTATTTCCGGACTGCTGGCGTATCAACGCAGCCTGCAGACGGTGAGCCATAATATCGCCAACGCCAATACCGAAGGATATAGTCGCCAGCGTGTCGATCTTGGTACCCAGTTGCCGAATCGTGTGGGTACCAGTTTTATTGGCAATGGCGTCACTATTACCGGGGTTACCCGGATCTACGACAGTTTTCTTACTGATCAGGTCCGTACCTACACATCCAGCTATAACCAGTCTGATATCTACGCGCAGCAATCAAGCATGATTGATGAGTTGCTGGCCGATCCTCAAGTCGGCCTGATGCCGACTATGGAAGGTTTTTTTAGCTCTGTTCAGGGAGTATCCAATGATCCTTCGTCAATACCTGCGCGACAGGCGTTGGTCACCCAGGCTGAGACGATGGTGGATCGGTTTAAATATCTTGATAGACGTTATGAGGATATCCGTTCTCAGGTGAATCAGCAGATCAGTGGCACCGTCGCTGAGATCAATGGCCTTGCCAAGGCGATTGGTGATATCAATCGCGAGATTGTATTGAGTCCTGGCGGAAGTCCACCCAATGATCTGCTCGATAGTCGCGATATTCTGCTGAATAAACTTTCAGAGCGGGTATCGGTCACCACCTTGATGCAGGACAATGGGGCGATAGATGTGTTTATCGGTAAAGGGCAGACCCTGGTGCTTAATTTTGATGCCAATAAACTGGCAACAACTCAAAACAAATATGACATTAGCCAGCTTGAGATAAGCATCGACAACGGTTTTGGCGGTAAGTTGGAGATATCTGACTATGTCAGTGGCGGCAAGCTTGGTGGGTTGCTCGATTTTCGTAAAAATGTGCTGACACCGGCGCAGAATTCATTGGGCGCGTTAGCGATTGGTCTGAGTGAGACTTTTAATGCCCAGCATAAATTAGGGCAAGATCTTAACGGGGTGCTTGGGACTGATTTTTTCAAGACCTCACCACTGCAGGTATTGCCAGGTAAAGGCTCCCCTTCAACCGTAGCCGCTACTTTGGTGGATGCAAAGCAACTCACTAACGATGATTATACATTGCGGTTTGATGGCGGTAATAACTACACCATGATCCGTAGCTCCGACAAACAGGTCTTTGCCATCAATACCGGTGGCGCATCGCCTTATACTACGGCCACGATGGATGGTTTTAACTTAACCATTAGCGCAGGCGCGGCCGTGGGCGACAGCTATCTTATCCGTCCCGGTAAAACCGGTGCTTCATTGATTGATTTGAACATCACTAATGCCCGGGAGGTGGCGGCCGGTACACCGATTCAGGCGCAGAAATCTATCGGCAACCTCGGCACAGGAACGATCTCGGCGGGCAATGTTACCAACACAGCCACGCTGCCATTAGGTGGGGGGGGTATCACGCTGACATATAACACCGGCAATATCATGGTAAGCGGTGCTACCCCAGCCTCTGTTCCTTATGTGAATGGTGGCAAGATTCTGCTTAATGATCCCGGTAATGGTACGGGCATTGAGTTTTCTATCAGTGGCATACCCACTAATGGCGATGTCTTCACTATTGGCGATAACATCAAAGGTGTAGGGGACAATCGTAATGCACTGCTGCTAGGCAAGTTGCAGACTCAGCGCATGTTAGGCGGTGGTAATGCCAGCTATGACGAATTTTATGGCGGCATGGTGGCAGAGGTAGGCATCAAGACCAATCAGGCCCGAGTCACCAATGAGTCACAGTTACGCCTGAAGGATCAGGCGGTAAATGCACGTGATGCGTTGTCGGGTGTCAATCTCGACGAAGAGGCCGCCAATCTGGTGAAGTTCCAGCAGGCCTATCAAGCGGCCTCCCAGATCATCGTGGCCACCAATACGATGTTCCAATCACTGTTAGCGGCACTGCGAGGGTAGTCTATGCGTATCTCCACTCAGATGATGCAACGGTTGGCGGTCGGTTCGATACTTGACCGGCAATCCTCTTTGAGTCAAACCCAGCAGCAGTTAGCAACGGGACGCAAGTTTCTAACCCCTTCTGAGGATCCTTCGGCATCAACGCAGGTGTTGACGAATAATCAGCGGCTCAGTATCACCAAGCAATATCAGACAAATGCCGATCGGGCCACCTCTCGTTTAGAGTCTGAAGAGTCGATACTGGCGGCGGCAGGCAACTCATTGCAACGTATTCGCGAGTTGACAGTTCAGAGTCAGAATGGTCTGTTAGGAACAAACGAGCGTGGTGCTATTGCTGCTGAGTTGGATCAGCGGCTGGCCGAACTGATGGATCTGGCCAATAGCAAGGATGGCAGCGGTGAGTATCTCTTCTCCGGTTTTCAGGGCAATACCGAACCGTTTGTGAACAGTGCTCCGGGTGTTTACGATTATCAGGGCGATCAGGGGCAGCGTAAATTGCAGGTGAGTCCAACCCGCCAGATACCCACATCCGATCCCGGCTCTGCGCTATTTGTTGATTTGCCCTACAGCGGTGGTGGCACACAGAATATTTTTAAGACGATCTACGATTTATCCACAGCATTGAAAAGCGGTACCCCGGTAGGCGCGGTGCTGGATGATATTGATACATCGATGGACAGACTTTTCAGTGTCAGAGCCGAAATCGGCGGTCGCATGAATTCGATTGATAGTCAGAAGAATATCAATGAACAGTACACCGTACAGCTCGAGGGCTTGCTCTCATCGATACAGGATCTCGACTATGCCGAAGCGATAGGGCGACTGAATCTGCAACTCACCGGACTACAAGCAGCGCAGCAGTCGTTCCAGAAGATTCAGAGTCTGTCGCTTTTTAATTACATCTAACGGCTGACACTCTCTATAGTCGTGGCGGTGGGGTAGACCCTACTGTTTAGACGTTGTTTATAACCCCTCTTGCTACAAGATAGGCCAATGTGATGGCCATTGCCTGGCCACGTCAATGTTTCGCCGTTACCCCATCAAACCCGATACAGCTATCGCCAACAAATTGTCGAACTCCCTGTATCTGCACCTATGCTTATGAAACTAAGTGAAATTATATATGGCACAAATATTGAATTGATCTACTTTAGAAGCTCAATCTAAAACATGATCATGTCCAATAACTGCGCAGGTACTAAAAATGTTTGATGGCAAATCAATATTGATTACCGGCGGCACAGGCTCCTTTGGGCAGCGTTATGTCAAAACCCTGTTGGAGCGTTACAAACCTTCAAGGCTCATCATCTACTCACGTGATGAGCTGAAGCAGTACGAGATGCAGCAGCAGTACAACGGTCCGATGATGCGTTATTTCATCGGTGATGTGCGCGATGGCGACCGGCTGAAGCAGGCAACACGTAATGTAGATTTCATCATCCATGCGGCGGCCATGAAACATGTGCCAGCGGCAGAATACAATCCGATGGAGTGTATCAAGACCAACATCCATGGTGCTCAGAACGTTATTGAGGCAGCGCTGGAGAACAATGTCGAGAAGGTGATTGCGCTCTCCACCGACAAGGCGGCCAATCCCGTTAACCTCTATGGCGCCACCAAGCTGGCCTCGGACAAACTCTTCATCGCGGCCAATAATATTGTTGGTTCGCGACAGACCCGTTTTGCTGTGGTCCGTTATGGCAATGTGGTGGGATCACGTGGTTCTGTGGTGCCGTTCTTCAAAAAATTGTTGGCAGAGGGGGCGGCGGCACTGCCGATCACCGATGAACGGATGACCCGTTTCTGGATCACCCTGCAGCAGGGGGTCGATTTTGTCTTGAAGGATTTCCATCGTATGCAGGGCGGCGAGCTCTATGTGCCCAAGATCCCCTCCATCAGAATCATGGATCTGGCGGAGTCGGTGGCACCCGGCATGCCGGTTGAGTTTGTTGGTATCCGCCCGGGTGAAAAGCTGCATGAGATTATGTGTCCCGCCGATGATTCACACCTGACGCTCGACTTTGGTGATCATTACGTCATTGGCCCGACGATTCAGATGTTCAGAAATGTAAATTTTGAAACCAACCGCCTCGGTGAAAAGGGCAAGACGGTTGAGCAGGGGTTCTTCTACAGTTCCGGTAATAACAGTGACTTTCTGTCGGTGCCACAACTGGTGGAGCTCAACCGGGAGTTGGGATTGTGATCCCCTACGGTCGCCAGTGCATCACTGCTGATGATCTCGAGGCGGTTGCCGAGACACTGCAATCGGATTGGTTGACCACCGGCCCCAAGGTAGATGAGTTTGAACGTGCCGTTGCCGATTATGTTGGAACGGGCCATGGGCTGGCGGTCTGCAATGGCACGGCGGCACTGCACTGTGCGGCTGTCGCGGCGGGCATCGGTCCCGGCGATGAGGTGATTGTGCCGGCCATCACCTTTGTGGCAACGGCCAATGCCGCTGTGTTTCAAAACGGAGTCCCGGTCTTTGCCGATGTTGATCGCGATACACTTTTGATTGATCCCGATTCGGTTGAAGCAAAAATCACGGCAAAGACCAAGGCGATCTTCGCCGTCGATTATGCCGGACAGCCGTGTGACTACGCGGCGCTGCGCACTATCGCTGATCGACACAAACTTGTCCTAGTGGCCGATGCCAGCCACTCCATCGGCGCCGCCTCTGAGCTGGGCAAAGTCGGGCAGCTGGCCGATCTAACCACCTTTAGTTTTCATCCCGTCAAACCCATCACCACTGGTGAAGGGGGCATGGTGGTGACCAATGACGAGACAATGTGGCGCACCATGCGCCGTTTCCGTAACCACGGCATCGACAACGATAGCCGCCAGCGTGAAGCATCAGGACAGTGGTTTTATGAGATGGTGGCGCTTGGTTACAACTACCGCATTCCCGATATTCTCTGCGCCCTGGGCATCTCACAACTTAAAAAATTGGCTGGCTGGATTAAACGACGGCAGGCGATTGCCGCCCAGTATGACAATGCCTTTGCCAGCGTTGCTGGCATCACGCCACTGCTCACCCGGCCGGGCGTCTCACACGGTTACCATCTGTATGTCATCAGGGTCGATGAGCAGCGCTTTGGCATATCCCGCGATGAGCTGTTCCGACTATTACGAGAAAAGGGAATCGGTGTGAACGTACATTACCTGCCACTCAACCTGCACCGTTTTTATCGTGAGAATTTTTCCGCCCATGCCGGGCAGTGTCCGGTGGCGGAGCAGGTTTTTACTGAACTGTTATCACTGCCGATCTATCCCGGCATGAGTGAAACTCAAGTGGTGGAGGTGATCGCTGCGGTCAAGGGTGAGGCAATTGCATCATGAAACAGGGCCCTAAATTTATTGCTGAGGTCTCCAGCAACCACAGCCGTGATCTGAATCGTGCGCTTGAATTTATTGATACCGCCGCCGCAATCGGTTGTGATGCAGTGAAGTTCCAGCTCTTCAAAATCGAGCAGCTCTTTGCCCCGGTGATCCTGGCGCAGAGTGAAAATCATCGTAAACGCAAAGAGTGGGAGCTGCCGTTAGAGTTTCTGCCGCACCTGCATCAACGCTGCCGTGAAAAAAATATCGAGTTCAGCTGTACCCCTTTTTATCTTGAGGCGGTTCAGGAGCTGCTGCCCTATGTCGATTTTTACAAGATCGCTTCGTATGAACTGTTGTGGGATGAGCTGCTGATCAAGTGTGTTGAGACCGGTAAGCCGGTCATCGTCTCCACTGGCATGGCAATCCTGCCGGAGATCAACCACGCCATCGAAGTGATGCAGAATGCAGGTGGCAACGCGTTGGCGTTGCTGCATTGTGTCTCGGCCTATCCAACCCTGGCGCAGGATTGCAATCTGGCCGCCATCACCACGATTCGTGAAGCGACAGGCGTACCACTTGGCTGGTCCGACCATACAGTAGATCCCGCCGTGATCTATCGCGCCATCAACTATTGGGGTGCTGAATATATAGAGTTTCATCTTGATCTCGATGCCAATGGTGCCGAGTACGCCAGCGGCCACTGCTGGTTGCCGCAGCAGATGGCGGAGGTAATCGCCACCGTCAAACGTGGTTTTAGTGCCGATGGTAATGGCCGCAAAACGCCATCACCAGCAGAGCTGGCGGATCGTGACTGGCGCGCCGATCCCAAGGATGGCTTGCGACCGATGCAGAAGATTCGTGATGAGTGGGAACAACATTAACAGGGAGTTTTACCGATGGAACAACATCCACTAGTCATCATCCCGGGCGGTACACGTGGCATCGGTTTGGCTACGGCCAAGGTGCTGGCAATGCAGGGCTACGCGCTTGAACTCTGGTATCAGAGCCGTAAGGATGATGCCGATAGCGCCCAAGAACAGTTGCAGCAGTTCTCTGTGCCGGTGCTCTGTCGTCGTGTCAATATCGTTGATCGTAAACAGGTTCAGGATGCGCTGAATGATGTTGTCAGAAATCACGCGACCATTCATGGTCTGGTAAATAACGCCGGCATCCTGCAACAGAAACCCTTCGCCACCATCAGCGATGATGATTGGGAACGTATGGTCAACGTCAACCTCAAAGGGGCGTTTATCTGTTCGCAGGAGGTGATGGCGCGCATGGCAGACAACGGTGGTGTGATTGTCAATGTCGCCTCATCGGGTGGCCAGCTGGGTGGCATGTTGGCTGTTCACTATGCCGTGACCAAGGCTGGCATCATTGCGCTGACAAAATCGTTGGCACGTGTCGGCGCTGCTAACGCAATACGTTGCAACTGTGTATCCCCTGGACTGATTGTGACGGAGATGACCCAGGGTGAACTAAATTCAGACGCCGGCCGCGACAAAATCTCCCTGCATGTACCGCTGGCCCGTGCCGGTGAGGCGCAGGAGGTGGCCGATGCCATTGCTTATTTGCTTTCTGAAAAAGCAACCTACATCACCGGCCAGACACTTAACGTCAACGGCGGGTTGTACATGGGATGAAGCAGCTGAATCAACAGCCACACGCAGCAATCATTGGTCTTGGCCGCATCGCCTGGCGTATGGAAGATGATCTCTTGCGCACCAAACCCTGTACCTACGTGGGTGGCTATCTCAAACATGGCTGCCATATTCAGGCTGGCTGTGATGTGGATGAGAAGGCGCGGCGTGAATTTGGCAAACGTTATGGTGTTGCACCGCTCTATGAAAACTATCAGCAGATGCTGGCAGAGCAGCAGATCGATCTGCTCAGCATTTCGGCCTACGCCACCGAGCGTCATGCGATGGTGATGGCCGCTATCAAACAGAATATCCTGGCCATCTTTTGCGAGAAGGCGCTGGCCACTTCGTTGGAGCAGGCGGACGAGATGGTTACAGCACTTGAGGCGAGCAACACCACGTTTGTCACCGGCCACATGCGACGCTGGTCTAACAATTATCAACAGGTGAAGAGCATGATCGACAGCGAGACCATTGGTCGCGTGCTCTCGGTCAATGTGCTCTTCTCCGGCAGCCTGATCCACACCGGCACCCATGCCTTTGATCTGCTGCACTGGTGGTTTGGTGCGCCGTTGGCGGCGCAGGGGCGAGTGGTCAGCAAGGCCAAAAAAGATAAACAGAGTGGTTATCGTTATAGCGACAAGGAACTTGCCGATGGTGGAGGTGTGGGACGTCTGCATTTTGCCAACGGCGTGGTGGCGACGATTGAAGGACAGGTGAAAGATTATTTTATTTTTGAGTTCGATATCGTCGGCACAAATGGGCGTATCAGGATCGGCAATGATGGCCTCGTGCTTTATCGTCCCACTGCAAGCAAGCAGATGAGTGGCTTTGATGAGCTAATGCCTGCAACGGTTGAAACAGCAGCCCCTGTTTATGAAGGCAGTGCCTGGGATGCCGCAGTGGCAGCGTTGTTGGGGAATCAGCAGTGTCTGCAAGTAGCATCCACCGCACAAGATGCACGTATGGCACTGGAGATGGCGCTGGCCTTCTATCACTGCCAGCAACAGGGTGGTCTTGAGGTGATGTTCCCTCTGTCGCGCAACGGATTGTCAGTCCCTTCAAGATAATGGTGAGATGATAAATATGAATGAGTTGCCATGGACCGGCGTACAACGGCTGCAACGTAGCGATGCTGCTACACCGTTGCAGTTAACACGCCATTGTCCCTTATGTAAAAGCAGTGCGGAGCATGAACTGTTTGCACTGCACGACTTCCAGTTTTTCACCGACCAGGCAGGCCGCAATCGCGCCGACCATCGGGTGGTTCACTGCCAGCAGTGTGGCCTGATCTATACCAACCCCTGTTATACACCGGCAGGATTTCAGCTGCTATTTGATAAGGCCGGTTGCAGTTATGGCCATACTGCCGGGCGCATCGGTGAACAGGTGGCGTGGCTGAACGAACAATTTCCCATCGCACAATCGCTGCTGGATGTTGGCTGTGGTAATGGCGATCTGCTTAAGGCGCTGCCGCAGACGCTCGCGCGTCACGGTATCGACATTGATGAGCAGACGCTCAACCGCGTGGCGCAGGATGCCCCCGGGATTGATTTTAGTGTCTGCGATTTTAATGGTCTGAAGGGTCTGCCGCAGGTGGATGTGATCACCATGTTCCATGTTCTGGAACATCTGCCCGACCCCGATGATTTTCTTGCTCAACTCAGATCTCTGTCGAAGCCTTCTGCTGCGCTGGTGGTCGAGGTGCCGGTGGTCGATCGCGCCGCTGAGTTGCAGGATCGTGATGTGGTTGGTTTTTTCACCGTGCAGCACCTCACACACTTCAGCAAGACAACGCTGGAACAGATGTTAGCGAAAAACGGTTGGCGTGTTGTACATGCCGAGGCGATTGCGGGTTACAACGGTTGGCGGGTAGTGGCGGAGCATGGCCCGGTGCAAACAGATGTTGGTAATGATGCCAGCGGCCTGATAGCAGCACGTAGCTATCTTGAGGTCTGGAAACAAAATGTTGAGCTGGTGCAGCGCCGCATCGAAACATTGAATTGCGCACCGCAAATAATGATCTGGGGAGCAGGGCAGCACACTGAGTATCTGGCGTTGCTGACACGCCTGTTTGAACTGGATGCCAGTTTTGTTGTGGTGGATAGTGATCCGATGAAACAGGGAGAGCACTACCACTCGTTGCCGGTGCTATCGCCGGATCAGGTTCCAGAACATGAGTGGCGCAGCGGAAACTTCCCAATAGTGATCTCCACCTATGGTGGCCAGGAAAGCCTGTTGGCAATCTTGAAAGAGAAGGGTGTGGCTGCCGCCAGAATCATCACACTCTATGACCGGACATCACGTTACTAAATCGAAGATGAAATGGAATTTTAATCATGACAATTGGTGCTGAAGTTATCGTCGACGCATTTGTCCGCCACGGCTGCGAGCGTCTCTATGTCTACCCCGGCGGCACGATTGCGCCGATCCTGGATGATGCCAAAAAAAGAGGGCTGGATATATTTTGCGGCCGCCACGAGCAGGGTGCCGGTTATGCCGCACTGGCGGTATCACGCTTGCGGCTGCAGCCGCAGGTGGTGATGGTGACCTCGGGGCCGGGTGTGACCAACCTCATCTCGGCAGTGGCCGACGCCTATTACGACAATACTCCGTTGATTGTGATTACCGGCCAGGTGGGGACGGGGGATCTCAAGCGTGATCTGCCACTACGGCAGCGTGGTTTTCAGGAAACCGACAGCTGTGCCCTGATGGCCTCGATCACCAAGGCGCAGTTTTTGGTAGAGCATCAGGACGATCTGGCACGGGTAATGGAGCAGGCGTTTCATATCGCCAGCAGCGGCCGCTTTGGTCCGGTGTTGATCGACATGCCGATGAATGTGCAGCGTGGTGAGTTGTCTGCCCCTGCAGTTGTGCCAGCCATGTCGAAAGATGATCAGGCAGACGATCTTGCTGGCGTAGCAGAGTTGGCGCAGTGGCTGAGTGTGGCGCAGCGTCCGGTCATCATTGCCGGGCAGGGTGTGTTGTTGTCACGCAGCCATGAACTATTACGCGAGCTGGCAACGACCTATGGCATTCCCGTTTCACATTCGCTGTTAGGCCTGGGGGCGATGCCCTCTGATTCTGAATTAGCGCTGGGGTTTCACGGCCATACCGGCAATCAGTATGCAGGCAAGGCGATTCAAAATGCCGATCTGGTTGTGGCGGTGGGTTCACGTCTCGATGTACGCCAGACCGGCAATCAGTTTGACCGTTTTGCTCCAGGTGCACGCATTGTGCGTATCGACCTGGATGCCAACGAGGCCAAACACGGCCGGGTGCGTACCAATCTGTTGATCAATGCCGATGCCAATGCAGCTTTGGCAGCACTATTATTGGCATTGAAAAAGGTGCAGCTGCCGCAGTGGTCGGTTTGGCGGCAACAGATTGCGGGGTGGCGGCAAGAGCATGCCCTGACCTATAACAAACAAGGCAAACTTAAACCGCAACTGGTGGTGGAGAGTGCTGACCGTTTAAGCCGTGATAAACGGGTGATCTGTCTCACCGGTGTGGGTTCTCATCAACACTGGGTGGCACGCCATTTCAGTTTTGACTATCCACAGCGCACACTGCTGACATCGGGTGGCCACGGCACCATGGGGTACGACCTGCCGAGTGCGGTAGGGGCACAACTAAATGATAAAGATGCGCTGGTGATCTGTATTGTCGGTGATGGTTCGTTTCAGATGAACATGCAGGAGCTGGGGGCCGTGGCTGAACGTGGTCTGCCGGTGAAGATCATCGTGCTCGATAATCATCGCCTCGGCATCGTCTCGCAGTTTCAGAACTTCAACTGGCAGGATGACCCCACCACTGGCAATAAGTGGAATCCCGATTTCGCCGCGATTGCCCAGGGATACGGAATTCGTGCCTTTACGGTGAGCGAGAGCGGTGATGTTGAGGCGACGCTGCAAGCGGCATTTTCCCATAACGGTCCGGCGCTGATTCATTGTGTGATCGATGAAGAGGAGGATATCTCGCCGATGTTGCTGGCAGGTCAAACACTCGACGGGATGTGGCCCCATGTTAAATAAAGACTCAAATAAAGAAAATAAAACACTGTTGGTGATCAGTGGCGGCGCCGAGGCGGTGCCGGGCATCAAACGCGCCAAGGCGATGGGATTGTATGTGGTAGTGAGTGATATGAACCCCGATGCGCCAGGATTCGAGTTTGCTGATGATCGACTCATCGCCAGCACTTACGATCTGGAGCAGACGGTTTCAGTTGCCCGTGATTACCACCTCAACAAGCGCAGGCTCGATGGTGTTATATGTATGGCCGCCGATGTGCCGCTGACGGTGGCCTCGGTGGCGGATGCCTTGGCATTGCCGGGTTTGACTCTGGAGACGGCGCATCTTGCCGCCGACAAACTGCTGATGAAACAGCGTTTCCTGCGTGATGGCATCGCCATCCCCTGGTTCAGTGCGGTGGAGTCGCTGGTACAGCTGCAACAGATTGTAAACGAGCGTGGTGCACGTCTGATTATTAAACCTGTCGATAGCCGTGGCGCCCGTGGTGTGTTGCTGCTGAATGAAGATGTTGATCTTAGCTGGGCCTATGAACATGCGCGATCACAATCACCCACCCTGCGGGTGATGGTGGAGCAATATCTGCCGGGACCACAGGTGAGCAGTGAAACGGTGATGGTGGATGGCGTCGGCTACACCTCTGGATTTGCTGATCGTAACTACGAATACATGGAACGTTTTGCACCCTATGTGATTGAGAACGGTGGTGACCAACCTTCACGCCTGAGCAGCGAGCATCAACAGGCGATCATTGCGCTGGCAGAGCAGGCGGGGCGTTCGATGGGGATTATGAACGGTATCGCCAAAGGTGACATGGTGATGACCGTAGATGGTCCGAAGGTGATCGAGATCGCCGCACGGCTTTCTGGTGGTTGGTTCTCCAGCGACCAGGTGCCGCTGGCAACGGGTGTGGATCTGGTAGGTGCGGCAATTCAACTGGCCCTGGGTGAACAACCGGATGTTGAAGCGTTGCTGCCAAAACATCATAAAGGTGTGGCGATCCGATACCTCTTTCCTACCCCCGGTGTGGTGAAGGCGATTCAACACACCGAGCAGTTTGCCAACAAACCGTGGGTTCATCGGCTCGGGTTTTTTATCGAACCGGGCGAACAGATTGGGGCGATGAGTGACCATACCAAACGCGCCGGTTTTGTTATTACGTTGGGGCGTGATCGAGCCGAGGCAGTGGCCCGTGCTGAAGAGGTTATCAATAACATCGTGATCGAGATGCAGTGACACCATGAACAGGTGCAGAGTCCTGGGTATTGTGGGGGCGCGTCTCAACTCCAGCCGTTTGCCGGGCAAACATCTGCTCGACCTGGCGGGCAAACCACTCATCGCCCGCATCTTTAAACGGTTGGAACAGATTGTTGAGCTGGATGCCATCGTGCTCGCTACCACCGCCGATGACTACAACCTGCCGCTGGTGCAGTGGGCAGAGCAGGCGGGTAAAGAGTTGTTTGCCTATGACGGTGATGTTAACGATGTGGTGGGGCGTGTTGATGCCATCGTTAAACAGTACCAGCCACAGATTGTTGTCTATTTTTGTGGCGACTCACCGCTGATCGAACCGCACATGGTTACTCGTCTTATCAATGCACTGCTTGCTGCACCTCAAGCTGATTTAGTTGAACTGCGTTCCAGCCGGGAAGAACGGCGCTCCATTCATGAGGGCTTCATGCCCTGGCCGATCAAAACATGGCAGCGGTTGGTGGCATTGGCAACCGATGTGAGTGAGCGGGAGCATGTAGGCAGTTCGCTGAAAAAAGCGACGGGGCTGACAAAGATTTATGTTACCGATGATGAGGTGTTTTCACGCATTGAACAGCGCATTTCGGTTGATACCCCCTCTGATTATCAATTTATGGCCACCGTTTACCAGCGCTGGTATGCACAGAATCCATCGCACTCTATCGTTTCACTCGAGTGGGTGATCGATCAACTGCTGGTCGATGAGTCGTTATCTCTTATGAATCAGCAGGTACGGCAGAAGGGTGTTAATGATCGATCGGCCAAGATTGTTCTGCTTACACATTGCGGTGAGTCGATCGGCCTGGGCCATCTGCGCCGTGCCATGGTACTGGCACGGGCGTTACAGGATCGCCACGCGGCCGCAGTTGAATTGCTGATTGTGGGCGATGCAGTTGCGCTGGCCGGTTTGGAACTGTTGCCACACCGCTTTATTGTTGCAAACAGTGATATTGACCAGTTGGCGCAACAGCTGATGGAATGCCACCCCGAGGCGGTGGTGATAGATGTGGCGGCTGATCGTTTGAACATTGATTTTGGCACGTTGTTGGCATCACTGCGTCAGCAGCAGATTGTCACGGTAGCCGTTGATGGTCTGGTTGAACAGCATGAGCTGCTCGATCTGATCTTCATCCCATCGTTCTATCTCGCCCCCGAGCAGAGGGTGCTGGCAGTGCAGGAGAAGATTTTGTTTGGTTGGCATAATTACTTTTTTGATCCGGCGTTGCAGCCGTCTCCCTGGAGTGGTGGCAATAAAATAATTGTGATGACAGGTGGTAGTGACCATTACGGTTTGGGCGCGCTCTGGCCAACCATGCTTGATGGTGCGTTGCCAGCAGGAACAATCATCACCTGGATTACAGGGCCTTATGCCAACGCGCCTGAAGTGCCAGCGAATCCACGGCTGACATGGCAGGTTGAACACGCACCTGAAAATCTGGCGCAGTTGATGGCACAGGCCGATTACGCACTGACGCCGTATGGCGTGACGCTGTTTGAGTTGTTGAAGTTGGCAAAACCGGTGGTTGCCTATCATCCGGGTAATACCCAGCAGGCCGAGATGGCAGTTTTTATCGCGGCAGAGGTGGCGCGGTTGGCCATGACGCCGGAGGGTGCGGTGGCGGCGTTGGTGGCGTTGATGGCTGATGATAAGGCCGCCAGGGAATTGGTAAAAAATGCAACGCAAAGGATGGCTGGCAGCAGCGGTGGCATCAAACTGGCCGCCAGTGTGATGGGACTATTGGAGCGCCGACAATGAAACAGGCCTATACCATCTTCCATCTCAATCTGGCCTACTCATCCATTGCGGAAGGGCAGCGCCGCACGGTGATAGATAACTGTTATATGCCGCTGCTCGAATTGATTGAACAGCGTGATTTTAAGATTGGCATCGAGCTGACTGGCTGGACGCTTCTGCAGATTAATACATTGCTACCAGAGTGGGTGACACGCTTCAGGGCGGCGCTGGCAGCGGGGCGTACCGAGCTGATCGGCAGTGGATATTGTCAGATTATTGGACCGTTGATTCCGTTTGAGGTCAATCAGTGGAATCAGCGTATCGGTTTGAATATCTATGAAGAGTTGCTGGGCGTTAAACCAAGGCTGGCGTTGGTCAATGAGATGGCCTACTCGTCGGGCATGTTGGAGCTGTATCAGGATGCGGGCTATGAAGGCATCATCATGGATAGTGACAATGTGACGCTGGCTCATGATTTCATCGCTAGCGAACAGCGTCTTCCCAGTTACGCCAACGATCAGAGTGGGAGTATTAAACTGCCCGTGCTCTGGTCTGATTCAATCCTGTTCCAAAAGTTACAGCGCTATTGCCACGGTGATATTCGTCAGGTCGATTATCTCGGTTATTTCGAGAAGCGACTGGTCAATAGTCGCGTGCCCTTAGCGCTCTACTGCAACGATGCCGAGGTATTTGATTATCGCCCCGGTCGTTATGACTCCGAATCGAAACTGCACCCCGAAGGTGAGTGGCAGCGCTTAGCGAATCTGTTTGATAAGCTTGTTAATGAATATGCTATTGAAATGGCACTGCCTTCGATTGTGCTGAAGAAACATTTGTCACTCAATGGTCTTGAGTCACTCTGTCTGACATCAGCAACACAGCCGATCCCGGTTAAAAAGCAGGCCAAGTACAACATCAGCCGCTGGGCCATCACCGGGCGCGACGACCTCTGGTTAAACACCATGTGTCAGCGCCTCTATCAATCTCTGAAGGGTGGTCATGATGAGGTGCAGTGGCGCAGACTTTGCGAACTCTGGTCGAGTGACATCCGCACCCACATTACCGTCGAACGTTGGTCTGCTGCACAACAGCAGGTGCGGCAGATGTTGGCCGCACTTGGTGACAATGGTGATTTTGATGGTGGTGTGAAACAGCAGTTTCCTACCGCGAATATTATTCGCGGTGTATGTGATGGTGTGACTGTTGAACGTGACCCCGAGGGCATCATGCTGACACTTGTTACGCCTGACATCCGGCTGCGAGTAAACCTGCGGCGTGGCATGGCGATTGATTCACTCGCCTTCAGGAGTCATGGCTGGCAGCCGGTGATTGGTACCTTACCCCACGGCTATTTTGACTCTATTGAACTGGGTGCAGATTTTTACTCGGCCATTACCGTGATCGAAAAGGTGACACAACATCAACGTATCACCGATCTGGAAAAGGTCGAGCCAGTGATGACACATGATGAACACTACCTCTATCTGCGCGCCGTGCTTGTCACCAAAGATGGCGAGATTGTCAAACAGCTGCGCATTTCACGTCATGGTGAAACGGTTGGTTTTGGCATTGAGTTTCCTGGTTGGAAGCGTCCCTATGGCACCGTGCGTACCGGTTATCTCACCTTTCTGCCCGAGGCCTTTACTGGAACCGTGAAGGTTAAGAGCCGCAACGGTGGCAAGATGGCGGAGTCTTTTGAACTCGACCGTGATGTACTGCATACCCAACCCGCCTCGACGCTGGTCTCTGCGACCACCGGTCTGGGCGGGGAGAACGGTTCAATCATTGTGACGGATGATGTGGTAGGGGTGGTGATCGACTGGCAGCCATCGGCGTGTGCAGCGTTCCCGATGCTCTATCATCGTGAGTGTTCACCCGCGGCGCTGACAAGAGTTATCTTCTCGCTGGCAGAGCTGGATGAGTCATCGCGTGATGGTGCCGAGCTGCCAGGCTTCTCTTTTTCAATCAGTCCTTCAAGGTAGTGGCATATGCAGAGTGACTTTTTGCAGCAAAATCTTCAGCTGATTGAACGGCGCTGGCCGCTGTTGCATCGGTCGCTGGTTGAACTCAACACGATTGAGCGGGCACACTTCATCAGCGAGACACAACAAGCAACGCTGCTGGTGGATGGCATTCATCTGAGCAGCTGTTTTGATAGCCGGAGTGAGGCGCGCCTGCAAGCTACTATGGTTTCAGAGGCCGCAACAAAGGTGTGGGTCTATGGTGTGGCAACGGGTGATCTGCAACGTGAGTTGTTGCAAAGGCAGTGGCTGCAGCGATTGGAGGTGGTAATACTGAATCTGGAACTATTCAGAAGTTGTCTCCGATACTTTGACCATCGCGACTGGTTGGCAGATAACCGCAGCAGACTAACATTGGCTACGGCAACAACCGATGTTCGGGCGCCGTTTGCTGTGGTGCCTGCCTGTCTTAAACTTATCGAACCGGCCGCCGCCAGGGTGCGCGATCTTATTGTGCTCGATCTGGATACTGGTTATCTCAATAATCGGGTCAGGGGTAACCGCCAGTTCCAGCAACAGATCGATGAGAATTTACCACTGGTTAAACAGGATGGTGACGTTGAGGTGCTATTTGGACGTCATGGAGATGGCCCCTGCTATGTGGCAGCGGCAGGGCCATCGTTGAGTGAACACTATGAGCAGCTGCGTGGGCGGGGCGCAGATAGCTGTTTGATTGCGGTTGATGCGGCGCTCAAACCGTTATTGCTGCAAGGCATTATTCCCGATGCGGTGGTGACCATTGACGGTGTGCGTGACCACATCATGAAGCTTTTTGATGTTGATCTTGCGCCACTGAAAGATATTCCACTGATCTATTTTCCGATTGTGCATGGTGATGTGCTTAAACAGTGGCCCGGGCCGCGTTATGCCGCCTACTCTAATAGTCCACTCTATGAACAGTTAATGTCGCACTCCCCCAAAGGCATGCTTTACGCAGCGGGTACTGTGCTGCATGCCGCCGTTGATCTGGCGGTAAAGATGGGCAGTTGTCAGCTCCATCTGTTGGGGGCAGACTTCTCATTTCCGGGCAACAAGACGCATGTTGCCAGCGCGGTCTTCTGCCAGTCGGCCGATCAAACTGGTTATCAGGAGTGGCTCGAGGATGGCCATGGCCAGCAGGTACGGACCTCAAAAAATCTGCGCGGTTATATGCGTGATCTTGAACGCTACATCGCCCAACATCCACAGGTAACCTTTATCAATGCCAGCCGCAGCGGCGCGGCAATTATGGGGACACGTTATGTGGATTAAAAGTAAGGTGTCAGAATGATAAAAACCCCGTGTGATATATACAGGATGGAGGCAGTTGAGGCGTTTCGTCTTGGCATGGAAGGCAAGGGCAGTGATGCCATGATGCGGTTGATGGATTGCATGGCGCCGTTGTTGGAGAGCAATGCTGCCCATCTTGGCACAGATGATGCGGAGTTGCTGAATCTTATTGCTGAGGCACAACAGCGTGGCGACAACATCTTTGTGGCCGACCTTCTTGAATATATGATTCCAGATAGCGCGTTTGGTATGTCTCTTTGAATTTTATTTTAACGAGGGCATATCTTTTTGGTGGAAGCTATTCCAATTTTAGTGCTTGAGTAAGTTTCTCGACACCGGGGTGGTTTGGGTCTGTATCTATAATGTGGATGAGCGCACTTTCCGCAGCCTCGCGTGCACCAACATCGGATAGCAGTATGCCGAGTTCAAACATGGTGTCGAGATCGCCTGGAAATTCTTGTAAATAACCGGTATAGGCCACTATTGCTTCGTTTATATATCCTGCCAGCGTCAGGAAGCGGGCATAGAAACTTTGGTAGCTCACTCTGCTTTCTGCGAGCAGTTTTAATGCAGGTAGAATTGTCTGGTAATCCTCATTAGCCAATGAGAAGTTGATAATACGCTCAAGTGCCATCTGTTTTAGATCACTGTTGATCGCTGTATCAATAGAGTAGTAAAGCGTTTCGGCCATTTTGTAGTTATGCTCCAACTCCGATGTGAGTCCATCTACAAATAACTTTGTCTGTATTGCCAGGGGTTCTATGCGTTTCGATAGCCCTGTGGTGATGCGCCTTAGTCCGACAGCATCACCTTTGGCATGGTAGGTGATGGCACTTTCGACAATCGATCCAAAGGTGTTGGTAGCTGATATAAGATCCTGAAAGCTCTGTTCAAAATTTTTGCTATCCGTACTGAGCATGGTATGGAATTGAGAGTGCATCAATTTAATACGTTCTTTTACCTGGGGCGATCTTTTTTTGTAGGTTTCAGGGTGGCGTTGTTTCCACATGTCAGCGCGGCCATAGACTATATCCTGCCGCCATTGACTGAACAGGGTCTCAAAATCGGGTGATGGGCGCTCCTCTTCAATGCGGCTGAGGAGGCGATTTTTGGCATCATGGACAACCTCTAACAGAACGGTGGCGCCATGGAGAAATTCTTCATAATAAATTTTTGTTTTGTTGAAAAGTTCATCGGCTGACCAGTCATCACCAGAATCGGCAGTAATGATCTTAGCAAAACCGACAGAGTTATAGTGCTTCACTGTTTTACTCATCATTTTAAAACGGATTTCAAGTCTCCTTTCTATTTTTTCCATCTGTTTTTTATATTTTGAGTATTCTGAGGTGTTGACCATCTCCGCCATCTTTGCATTGCAGTTAAGGGCAATAGCGCTAAGTTTTTTAATCCATCTTAAGTCATTGACGGCCTTGTCGAGTAGTTCGATCATGGTGTTGTAATAATTGCATCTATCTTCACGGCTATCTTTGTCGAGAAGTGATGAGAGGGTCTGCCAGGCAGATTGGGTAAGTGGCTCATCAATGATAAGTGCATCGGGATGAATGTATTCCACCCCTTCAATTTTTGCGGCAGTAATGGCTAGATTGATAATTTTGCAATTATTCTTACTGGCCGCCACGGCCTGCCTTGATATAACCTTGATTGCTTCGTAATAGCCCTTGTTGGTTTCAGCCTCTACGTCAGCATTGGTAGTCACGGTGTAATCGATCCTCCCCAGCATCGGTCCGGCGGCATACTCAACGGTGCCCTGGGCGTGGGTATGGCCAGCAGCGCTGTAGCATAGATCGACACCGGTGAGGACTATTTGCGAGCAGCCAAACTCTTGAGCAATTAGAATGGCGTTGTTAGTGACGGTAGGTGATATGGTTTCAATGTTATCAAAATCATCATCGTTCCATGGCAGACGCGGACCGAGGAACAGATTTCGATGTGGCCATTGGCCGAGTAACAGCGGTGTGGTGTGGCAGCCATTGATGAAGATGGTTTTGTTGCCTAGGTTGAGCATCTCTTTGCTGACGGAGAAACTGACAAATTGTGGATCAATGGAAACGACTATATCGGGTTCTATTTCGGCCTGGAGCAGCCGTGCAGAGATCCTTGATACCGCAATCAAGATGGCTTCGTTTCGATGTCTTTTAATCCAGGGGATCAGTTCATCAAGTGATGGACCTGCACCCAGGATGATCGCGCATTTACCTTTTAAGCTGCCACGTAGATCAGCGGCAGGGATGCGGTTTTCTGCCAAATTTGCCAGCTGGCTATTAAAGAATATGTGGCTGTCAAACTGTGCTGTGAAGAGCCAAAATATATGGCGTAGCTCTCTGTTAACCGACTGGGTTAGTGCCGGGTAGGCTGGGTGAGCCGCCTGTTGCGCTGCACATGATCTGACATAACTGATCTTGCCGGAGTAAGTGTAGTTGAGTAGGGCTAGTTCATGTGCGCGCTCGACCCAGTGAGTTGCACAGCTGATGGCAACCCTGGTGGCCAGTTCGGTAGAAATAAATTTACTGTCGATGTGGGGGGCGATCTCATCCGGCTCTATAAATAGATAGCGACTACCACGTGGCAGACCACGGTCGATAATAAACTGCGGTAACAGGCCGGAATCGCTGCCTACCACAACGTAGAGGGTGTTCTCCTGAAACAGGGCATCGCCAAAACGTTTTTGGAATTCAGCGGTAGCACTGGCGGATTCAAAAATGGTGCCCACAAATTCCGTGATGTAACAATCACCAAAACAGTTTTCTGTGGTCGGCAAGGGAATTATCTCTGCTGTATTGATGTTTGATCCTGGAGACTGTGTGGTCATTGACTGGCGGTCCTTTCGCAGTTTGCTTCGATGATGCAGGTTTGGTGCCATCGAGTTATGACTGAGTACCTCTGAAAAGCCGCATTTGACTAAAGTTAGCTGTTCAAGGGGCCGATAGATTCTACGGGAGCGGTAAATATTTCAAATTAGGAAGTATATCCGCTGAAAGTGAGTGGGCGATGTGACACAACTTTGACACATCGCCTTGAAGTATCGTAGGAGTAGTCATCATGGCACAAGTTGTAAACACTAATATCATGTCTCTTAACGCGCAGCGTAACCTGAATAGTACCAATTCAGCGATGCAGACTGCGATTCAGCGCCTCTCTTCTGGTATGCGCATCAACAGCGCCAAGGATGACGCGGCTGGTTTGGCGATTTCGGAACGTTTTACCGCACAGATCCGCGGTTTGAATCAAGCCTCTCGTAACGGCTCTGATGCCATTTCTTTGGCACAGACTGCTGAAGGTTCTTTGAAGGAGATAACCACAAACGTACAGCGTATCCGCGAACTGGCGGTACAATCGGTCAACGCCTCAAACAGCACCTCTGACCGTACTGCTTTGAACATTGAAGTAACAGAGTTAAAAGCAGAAATTTTACGTATCGTCGGCACCAAGTTCAATGGCAAGGCCATCATCGGCGCCAGCGCCGCCACCTTCAACTTCCAGATTGGTGCCGACGCGGGCGAGACAGTCGGTATTACAACCACCAACCTTTCAACGGCTGGTACTAGAACAGCCATATCCAATCAGACTGTTAATACCGCAGCATCGGCGGCCACTATGATTACAAGGGCGGATGCATTTCTGAGTACACTCAACTTAGAGCGCGCCAAGTTGGGTTCGGTACAGAACCGTTTTGACTCAGTAATCCGAAATGTACAAAACTCGGCAGAGAATATATCAGCTGCGCGTAGCCGTATTATGGATGCTGATTTTGCGGTAGAAACAGCTGCACTGACTCGTGCCCAGATTCTGCAACAGGCCGGTGTGGCGATGTTGAGTCAGGCAAACTCCATACCTAACAATGTATTAAGTCTTTTGAGATAAGCCACTCCTTAGTTTGGTGAATATTATGAATAACTTGGCCGCAGCAGCGTCTGCGACCAAGTTGGATTAATAAATTAGAGGCCAAAGTTATGGTCAATGAATTAACAGGATATACAGCGCCGCGGCAATCTTTCGTACCTGGCGCTTCAGGATCTACCGTATCAGGGAAAGGAGATAATGCGGTAGTACCAGTGAAAAGTTCAGAAGTGAACGCTCTTGCCACGGCGGGCAAAGATTTGCCGTCCGGTCAACAGCTTGACTCTCAAACCCCTTCAGATGTTGTTGAAGCCGTTCAAAAGATGCGTGACCTCATGCAGGTGATTGATCGTGATCTGCACTTTAGTGTTGACGAAGATAGTGGTCTTACAATCGTTAAAGTGATTGATTCGGAAACCAAAGAGGTTATTCGCCAAATTCCGTCAGAGGATATAATGAGAGTTGTACGATCCCTCGAGAGTGGAGGAGGATTGCTTTCTGACGTAACAGCTTAAGTATGGCATGGAAGGTGCATTTTACTAGATGGGTTTTGAAAGAGGTGAATTATGGCATCAATAACAGCGAGTGGAATTGGTTCAGGATTAGATGTCAATAGTATAGTTTCTCAGCTCATGAGCTTGGAACGTCGCCCTCTTGATACCCTTAATGCGCTTGGAACCAAGCTTACCTCCCAACTCAGCGCCTATGGCCAGTTGAAAAGCAGTATTGCTACTTTTCAGTCCGCCATGAAAGAGTTGAGCAGTGCTGATAAATTCCAGGTCTTTTCTGCGGCCTCTTCCAATGTTGATGCCTTTACGGTCACTGCAAATAAAACAGCCTCCGTGGGTAAATACTCCATGGATGTTCTTGCCCTTGCTCAGACCCATAAAATGACATCCGGTAAGGCAGGATCGGCTAGTTATGCAAATGAAAATACCTCTACTGGAGCGCTTGGAGTTCTCGAAATAACCCAAGACTTCGGGGGTACCCCAAGAACCTTCCAAATTAATATTGATGGTACCAACGATTCGTTGGGTGGTATTAGAGATGCAATTAACAGTTCAGCAACCAATACCGGTGTTAGAGCATCTATTGTCAATACGGGAACCGAGAGTAAGTTGGTTTTAAGTGCCAATGATACCGGTCTATCAAATGCTATTACCATTGGAGTGGGCACATCGTCATCAGTTTCTGTAGCGCTGGGATTTGAAACTTTAGCAGGTAATTCTGCGGCTGATGCCAGTGTGAAGATAGATGGTGTCACCATTACAAATTCAAGCAATGTAATTAGCACGGCATTAAGCGGTGTCGACATTACATTAAAAAAGACAGGTTCTAATGAAACATTGAACGTTGCCCGAGACACCTCTTCGGTTAATGCCTCTGTGCAGAAGTTTGCTGATGCTTATAATGATGTGCGCAAGGTAATAAAAACACTCAGTGCCAATAATGCCACCCTTGAAGGAGAGTCTGTTCTTAAAGGGATAGAAAGAAAAATACAGAGTATTTTTAATACCAGCGCTGTTGGTCTGACAAAGCAGCACGTATCAGAAATAGGGATAAAAACAGATCCAAAAACGGGTGATCTGTCGCTGGATGCTGCTAAACTCAACACCGCATTGGCCGCTAATTATTCCTCAGTGGCAGAGCTTTTTTCTGATAGCACGCAAGGTTTTGCGGTACGTTTTGAGACCATGGCAAATGATATGATATCTGCAACGGGATTGATTGAATCGCGTAAGGAAGGTATCAACTCACGTATTTCAGGCATTGATAAAAATAGATTTTCTATTGAATACAGGCTTGATCTTAAAGAGGCTAGTTATCGAGCACAGTTTTCTGCTTTGGATGGCTTGATTTCAAAGCTTCAATCGACAGGAAGCTTTTTGACACAGCAGTTGGCGAGCTTGCCTCGCTAGGTTTTTGATAAGGTGCCTGTTTGCTCCTTGTGTAGACTTTGGAGAGATGTATGAGTTATTCAAGTAGTATGAAGGGCGCGTCACAATATAAGCAGGTTGGTGCTCAGACGGGAGTGGAATCAGCTACGCCACATCGTTTGATTCAGATGCTTCTTGAAGGGGCCCTTGAAAAGATAAATTTGGCAAAAGGGTATATGCAGCGTAGTGACATTGCCTTGAAAGGTACCCATATATCATGGGCGATCTCTATTATTGATGGTTTACGTATGAGCCTCGACAAAGAGGCCGGTGGTGAGATTGCAGAAAATCTTGATGCATTATATGACTATATGGGGAGGCGCTTAGTGGAGGCCAATCTAAATAATGATCCTGTAATTCTGACAGAAGTGACTAGTCTGTTGCTGGAAATAAAGTCAGCATGGGATGCTATTCCTGGCATTATGAACAAACAAAATTCTACTGCACTCCCGGTGGCGTGAGATTGTGTTGAAGTCTGACATCAGAAAATATGAGGTATCTAGAGACTCTTTGAATAATCTGTTGACTGAAATCTTACGCTTGAGTCAGCAGATGGTTTGTGCTGCACGGAAAGAGCAGTGGGATGCTGTCATTGAGTTGGAAAACGTGAGAGTTCCGCAGTTTGAATCTCTGACGAAGGTTCTGGATGTGGCGGAAGAGATGCCCGACATGATAGATTTTTATCGTCAATCCATAATTTCTCTAATCGATATGGATAAAGAGGTTGAGGAATTGGCTGAGTTACAGAAGAGCGTTATTTCACAAGGGGCTAGTGATCTAGGTGGTTGCCGTAAGGCAGTGAGTGCTTATTTGGATAATGTTACTCCTTAGCCTGTTATTTTGTGGGATAACCACTGTATATTCTGTTGCTACTTATGAAAAGGAGTCTATAGGTGTCTGAAATAACAGTAAGTGGTCTTTCTTGTGATTTGAATATCCCTTTTTCCTGGTCTCAGATGAGTGGGGATATGGGGTGTGGTGCCGCAGTTTTAGCCCAGGAAAATATCAATCGCCTTCAGGTCATCCTCGGCTTGGATGATTACTCTTCCCATGATGTTCATGATGATGAGAAGGGGCTAGCTGCTGAGATTCAGCGTCTCGATTTTAAAATAAATATTATTCTGGGTCTGGTTGCGCAGCTGGTGACGACGCGTAGCGAACTACCACTGCCGGTTCCTGTCACCCTCAGTGCTGATATTTTAATTTTTAACTCTTCTGAAAATGTGCCGCCTCAAGGTGCAATGGTGGCTCTGCAACTGTTTCTTGATAAGCGCTATCCCTTCCCTCTGGTTTTTCACGGCAGAGTCGAGACAGTAGTTCATGCCGCTGGCACAAACGTAATCTTAGAACCGTCCCCGCCCGTCTTTCAGGAACTACTGGAAAAGTATATCTTCCGCTGTCATCGTCGCCATATCGCCAGCCTTAAAAAAAACACTGTTTAAAGCGAATTTTTTCACAAAATACTGCATATAATCCCAATCTGCTATTGTCCTGACGACAATTTTTTGACATTATCAGTTTGACGGCTATGTTACTAAAAAGCCAAATTATTTTAATGTCTCCAATGTGGTTTGTTTAAGGAGTATATCCAACGTGCCCATGCGTGAATCGGCGGTTTTTCTGATAGATGACAATGACTCCAGACGTCATGAACTTCAAGCCATTCTTGAGTTTATTGATGTACCAAAAGTGTGGACCTCTGACTGTGAAACATGGGAACGTGAAATCAGCAATATTGATCAGCCGCTCCAGGCTGTCATGGTGGGGGAGTGTAGTTCTTCTGAGCAGTTGGATGGTCTGTTGCTGGCGCTGAAGAAAAAAGATCCCATCGTACCTATCCTGCTGTTTCGTGAGTGTCAGGCACAGGGACTCTATTCTGACAAGGTGACCAGAGAGGCGATCGGTTATCTCGAACATCCGATAAAATACAAACAGATGATCAATGGCCTGCAGCAGGCACAGATCTATCGTGAAAATCGTGAGAGCACCCCAACAGGGCGTGGTACTTCGCCCGAGCTGTTTCGCAGTTTGGTGGGCAATAGCCGTAGCATCCGCCAGGTGCGTAAACTTATCGAACAGGTTGCCGTCTCTGACGCCAATGTGTTGATCCTTGGTGAGTCTGGCACCGGCAAAGAGGTGGTAGCACGTAACCTGCACTATTACTCGACACGTCGCTCGAAGCCATTTGTACCAATCAATTGCGGCGCCATTCCGGCAGACTTGCTGGAGAGTGAACTCTTTGGTCATGAGAAGGGGGCATTTACTGGCGCCATCAGCGCCCGTCAGGGGCGCTTCGAGTTGGCCGAAGGTGGGACTCTATTTCTGGATGAGATCGGTGATATGAGTCTGCATATGCAGGTGAAACTCTTGCGTGTATTGCAGGAGCGTACCTTCGAACGTGTGGGTAGCAATAAAAGCATCACCAGTAATGTCCGTATTGTTGCTGCTACTCATCGTGATCTAGAGCAGGCGATTATCGATGGGCGTTTCCGTGAGGATCTTTACTATCGTTTAAATGTCTTCCCCATCGAAATGCCGCCGCTACGCGAGCGTATAGAAGATATTCCGCTGCTTGTCAGCGAGTTGATTACCCGTCTTGAGTGTGATTCCCGTGGTTCAGTGCGGCTTACCCAAGGCACGATGATGGCGCTGTGTCGTTATAGCTGGCCCGGTAATGTGCGTGAACTGGCCAATTTGATAGAGCGGTTGGTGATTATGTATCCGCAAGGGGTGGTTGATTTCCAGGATCTGCCCGTCAAGTTCCGGGAACTTACGGAGGAGCTCTCCCTTGATCCTGCGGCGCTTGAAGTGCCGATCCTGTCGCCAATGGTGATGCGTGAGATACCAGCATTGGAGCCATTGGTCGATGGCATGCCACGGTTGCCGGCTGAAGGGTTGGATTTGAAGGAGTATCTGGCCGATCTGGAACGTCATTTTATCCAACAGGCGTTGGATGACGCTGATGGCATTGTTGCTCATGCCGCCAATCGTCTGCGACTACGGCGCACAACGTTAGTTGAAAAGATGCGTAAATATGGTATGCAACGTACAGAAGAGATGATGTAATTTTGACGCTGGTCTTAAAACATTATTTCAAGCTATTGAAATTAATCGATTATAGATAGCTGGCCCGCAATTTGCTGTTTGACTGTGACGGCCCACCGTAGTGGTGGGCGCGTCACAATCAGGACGGCGAGAAATGAGTGGCCAGAATGCACATAAAATAGAACATCTCGAAAGCGCCTTTCAGACATTTAATCAGATGTCTGAGCAGCTTATCTCCTCCTATCACCTGCTTGAATGCCAGGTTGAACGGCTCAACCGCGATCTCGCTGTAGCCCGTGACGAACGTCTCCAGCAGTTTGATGAGACAACAAAACTTGCCAACCGTCTTAAACATCTGCTTAACGCCCTACCTGGTGGAGTGGTGGTGCTGGATGGCATGGGCATGGTCCGTGAAATTAATCCCGCCGCCATTGAGCTGCTCGGTGAGCCGCTGAAGGGTATTGTCTGGCGGAGTGTCATTCAGCGCGCCTTTGCCCCTCAGTTTGATGATGGTCATGAAGTTTCGTTACGTGATGGTCGGCGTGTCAGCATCGCAACCAGCTCGCTGGGTGGCGAACCGGGTCAGATACTCCTGATCAAAGATGTCACTGAGACACGCGAATTACAGGAAAAACTGAGCCGTTATCAACGGCTCTCGGCGATGGGGCAGATGGCGGCCTCGTTAGCCCATCAGATTCGCACACCGACGGCCGCCGCACTGCTCTACCTCTCAACATTGCGCAGCCATAAAGCCGCTCCCGACGCGGTTGATAAGTACTGCGATAAAGTGCGTGATCAGTTGCGTCATATCGAGGCCATGATCAGTGACATGCTCACCTATGTGAAAGGTGGTGCAGCGACTCAAGAGAGCCTCTTTCAGCTCGACAGTTTTATTCAAAAACTCTCAGAAGCAGTGCAATCTCAGGCTCAGATCAAGGGGTGTGAATTGCGATTTCTCAATCAACTACCGCAGCAGCAGATCAGGGGTAACCAGGATGCGCTATTAGGGGCGTTGATCAATCTGATTATGAACGCACTAAATGCCAGTCACGGCGTGACGGCACCGCTGATTGAAGTTGTCTTTGGTCGTCATGATGACAGCACGATGCAGATCATGGTGCGTGACAACGGTTGCGGCATTCCGGATGAGATCAAACAGCATATTTTCGAACCCTTTGTGACCACCCGGCCACAGGGGACCGGCCTTGGATTGGCCGTAGTGAAATCTGTGATCGAAAAATTTGGTGGTCAAATCACTTTTAGTACAGAACCAGGGAACGGTACTGAGTTCAGGGTAGTGCTGCCACATCTGTTGGGCACAAACGACTCCCCTGAACGGAACTTACAATAAGAGGTGTATATGAGTTCAGCAGCTGTTCTGGTGGTAGAAGATGATAGTTCATTGCGCGATGCACTCTGCGACACCTTGGTGATGGCCGGTTTTAAGGTCAAGGCAGTGGCCAATGGCCAGGCCGCCCTTAAGGTGATGGAGAGCGAAAAGTTTTCCATGGTGGTGAGTGACGTACACATGCAGCCGATGGGGGGGCATGAGCTGTTGCAGCAGCTAAAGGCAAAATGTCCCAGCCTGCCGGTAGTGCTGATGACCGCCTATGGCAGCATCGAAAAGGCGGTGGCGGCGATGCGTGATGGTGCCAGTGACTATTTGGTCAAGCCTTTTGAGGCCGAAGTGCTGATCAACATGGTGAGCCGTTATCTGGAGCAGGAAAATACCAGTACCGACCTTATCGTGCTCGATAAACGCATGATGGAGGTTGTTGCGCTCTCTGAAAGAGTTGCTGTCACTGATGTCACGGTCATGATCAATGGTGAGAGTGGCACTGGCAAGGAGGTGATCGCGCGCCACATTCACAACAGTTCACCACGTCGGGCAGGGCCATTTATTGCCATTAACTGCGCGGCCATTCCCGAGAACATGCTTGAGGCGATGTTGTTTGGTTATGAAAAGGGGGCGTTTACTGGCGCCTATCAGGCGTGTGCCGGTAAGTTTGAGCAGGCCCAGGATGGCACCATTTTACTGGATGAAATTTCTGAGATGGATCTCGCTCTTCAGGCCAAACTGCTACGGGTATTGCAGGAGCGTGAGGTGGAGCGTCTGGGCGGGAAAAAGCCGATCACACTGAATGTTCGGGTATTAGCCACCAGCAATCGCAACATGAAGAGTGAAGTGGCCGCCGGCCGCTTCCGTGAGGATCTCTATTATCGTCTCAACGTCTTCCCTTTGACGCTGCCGCCATTGCGTTCACGCAGACAGGATGTGGTGGCGTTGGCGGAGCTATTCATCCGTAAATATTCAGAAGGCAAAGCCGCTCCAGAACTCAGCAGTGAAGCTCAAGCGGCGCTTGAACAGTACAACTGGCCCGGCAATGTGCGCGAGCTGGAGAACGTTATTCAGCGGGCATTGATACTTTGTTCGGGCAATCTTATTTCTGGGTACGATCTTTGCTTTGAAGAAGAGAGTGGCGAAGTTATGACACCGGATGTCAATGAAGTGATCGAGGCTGGCTTGAGTGGTGATCTCAGGGCCAAGGAGAGTGATCTGATCTTGAACGCCCTGCATGAGTGTGGCGGCAGTAAAAAGATGACAGCAGAACAACTCGCCATCAGTCCACGCACCCTGCGCTATAAGTTGGCGCGGATGCGGGAACAAGGGATTGCCATACCGGGTGATTATTAAGTACCACTGATGTTTGTGGAGAGTGCAGCAATGAGTGACATGAATATAGATAAAGTGTTGATGCAGATGCGAGTGTTGGCAGCACAGGCCAGCGGCGCACCAGCAGCAGCTGAAACAGCATCAGCAGGCGGCGTTAATTTTTCTGAGCTGCTGGGCCAGTCCGTCAGCGCCGTCAACAAAACTCAAAAAATATCCGGTGACCTGAAAACCCGTTTTGAGATGGGCGACCAGGGTGTCAGCATGGTTGATATCGCCGTTGCTTCCGAGAAGGCCAGGATCTCTTTTACCGCCATGACCGAAGTGCGCAACAAATTGGTCGAGGCTTATAAAGATGTTATGAGCATGCCGGTCTAATGAGACAGCGCGGGAGTTATTATGGCGTTAGTTAAAGCAGCTGATATCGGCGCGGGTTTCAATACCCTGCCACTTGTCAGACAAGTGGGGCTCATGGTCGGTTTTGCCGCTTGTGTGGCACTGGCGGTGGCGATTGTGCTCTGGGCACAGGAACCCAGTTATCGCATGCTCTACGGCAACCTTTCAGATCCAGAGGTGATGGAGATCTCCTCGGCGTTGAATCAGGCCGGTATCAAATTTCAGGTTAATGACGTTACCGGCGCCATCATGGTTGATGCGCCACAGGTGCATGAAGCACGAATGAAACTTGCCAACTCTGGACTGCCTAAGGGCAGCGGCACCGGTTATGAGCTATTGGATAAAGAGCAGGGGTTTGGCACCAGTCAGTTTGTTGAAACCACTCGCTATCAACGTGCTGTTGAAGGTGAACTGGCTAAAACTATCTCCTCGTTAACCAATGTGCAGTCTGCCAGGATTCATCTTGCAATTCCCAAGCAGTCAGCCTTTGTCCGTGACCGCAAAAAACCCACCGCCTCAGTCATGCTCAATCTTTATCAAGGGCGTGTCATGACGCCAGAACAGGCCTCTTCTATTGCTCACTTAGTCGCTTCCAGCATTCCTAATCTTGAGGTGGAAGATGTCACTGTTGTGGATCAGAACGGACGTTTGTTAAATAAAACGGAAGCAGCCGATGAGATGGGCCGCTCCAGCACTCAGTTTGAATATAAAAAGAATCTGGAAGAGTATTACATGCGCCGGATTCAGGAGATCATCGAACCGATTATTGGTGTCGGCAAGGTCAAAGCGCAGGTAGCAGTTGATCTTGATTTTACTGTCAGTGAGCAGACGCAGGAGTCCTTTAACCCCGATCTGCCCTCTATCAGGAGTGAACAGACCGTTGAAGAAGAGACGATAGGTGCGGGTGGCAACGGTGTCCCCGGTACCTTGAGCAATCAGCCCGCACAGGCAGGCACTACCGTCGCGACCACTGCCAACGGCACAACCAACCCGGCCAAAAACAGTACCCGTCGCAGCGTCAGAAATTATGAACTTGATAAGACCATCAGCCATACCCGTCAACAGACGGGCACGCTGAAACGGCTCTCTGCCGCCATTGTTATCGATGAGCGGAGCAGTAAAAATGAAGCCGGTGAGCTGAGTTCAACACCACTCTCGGATGTGGAGATGGGTAAGATCACGGCACTGGTCAAAGAGGCGATTGGTTTTGATGTCAGTCGTGGTGATAGTGTCAATGTGATCAACGTTCCATTTCTGGCAGCACCCGAACTTGAACCTGCTGTAGAGCCGTCACTGCTCAGTCAACCGTGGGTGTGGGGCACGGGCAAACTGCTGCTGGGCATTATCGCTGTGATGTTTATTATTTTTGTTGTACTCAAACCCGTATTAAAGATGTTGGCAGCGCGCGGGGAGCATGAAGAGACTCTGGCGTTAGCCGTAAACGAGAGTGATGCATCACCCGCCAACAACGATCATATGCCGATGTTGTCCGGTATTACCTACGCACAACAGTTGGAGATGGTTCAGTCGGTGGCTAAACAGGAGCCGCATCGGGTTGCTAATATTGTAAAAGGTTGGGTAGAAAGCGATGGCTGAGGATGGTGAAAGAACTAAATCACTGAGTGGTTCCGAGCGTGCCGCCATCCTCTTGATGAGTCTTGGTGAAGCGGATGCTGCCGAAGTGCTCAAACGGCTGGGGCCCAAAGAGGTGCAGCGGATCGGTAGTGCCATGGCGCGGATGGCCAATGTGGATAAACAGGTGGTGGCGGATGTTTTGAACTCATTTGTTGAGCAGATTGATGGTCAGGCATCCATGGGTGGTTCAGAAGATTACATCAAAAAATTGCTGGTGACGGCGCTGGGTGAGGGCAAGGCGGGACAGGTGATCGATCGCATCCTCTTTGGCCATAACTCCAAAGGGCTGGAGTCGCTTAAGTGGATGGAACCAAAGGCGGTCGCTGAAGTGATTAGGCTTGAACATCCGCAGATCATCGCCATTGTTCTTTCCTACCTGGATGCGGACCAGTCGGCGCAGGTATTGGCCTTGATGCCAGAGCGCACCCGTTCTGACACCATTATGCGTATTGCTACGCTTGATGGTATTCAGCCAGCGGCATTGAATGAACTGGATATGATTTTGGATAAGCAGTTTTCAGGTAATAGCAATGTTCAGTCTTCCAATGTTGGTGGTAAAAAGACGGCCGCCAATATTCTTAACTTTATGGATACCTCTATCGAAAGTGAGATTATTGAGGAGGTCAAGGAGGCGGATGCCGAATTGGCTCAGGCGCTGGAAGATCTGATGTTTGTCTTTGACAACCTTGTTGATATCGATGATCGTGGTATTCAAACGCTATTGCGTGAAGTCTCATCAGAAAATCTGGTGTTGGCGCTCAAGGGGGCCGAGGAACCACTGCGTGAGAAAATATTTAAAAATATGTCCAAACGTGCCAGTGAGATGTTGCGTGATGATCTGGAGTCCCGTGGTCCGGTACGTCTGAGTGAAGTGGAGGCGGCACAGAAAGAGATCCTGGCTATTGCCCGTCGCATGATGGATTCCGGTGAGTTGGTGATTGGTGGCAAGGGTGAATCATTTGTCTAAGCTATTTACCTCCGGTGAGGCGTTTACCGCTTGGGTTCAACCCGAGATTGGTGAAGAGTCGCCGCCCCACAGGCAGGCACATAAACAGGAGCCGCCGGTTGATCATAAAAAAGAGCTGGCACGGCAAGCGGCTGAAGCAAAAGAG
>CAMTXZ010000076.1:0-1579 GCA_947085765.1 uncultured Chromatiaceae bacterium
AAAGTATCTGTCAAGGGTGAAAAAGGACGGATTGGGGTAATTGCTGTTTCATTATTAAATAATATTCAATAGTTGGGGTGAGGCAGAGCCACCGATACCAGAGACACAATCTTCTAATTTCCAGCGACTTATGGCCCACATATAATCTTGTTTTGTAATTAATGCTAGAACCGAGTATAAATTTATAAAAAAGGAAAGACCCCAGAGTTGGGTGTTTGATTTCCCTAGGTTGGGGTCCATTAACTGTTATGCGTAAAAAGGTCTCGCCTTGAGCAGAGAAGATTGGTACAGGAATACAGATTGGAATGAAGAAATCGCAGAGGCGTATTTTGCCAAGTTAAAGCGTGCGCGCAGCAAAGACCAATATTTAAGGATTCAGGCTAATTACCTTGCATCAAGATATCCTGAAGTAGCTTTGGAATTGCTTGCGCAATTTTTTACATTGAATGAGCCATTTGATTACGCGCAAGCATATTGTGATAAGGCAAAGGCTTATATTGCTCTAGGAAGCATTGAAGAGGCTATAAAGGCTTATGAAAGTGCACTTGAGCAAGAAAGCACGAAAAAAGGTGTATTAACAGTTGCCTATACTGCGCTGCCAATGCTTATCGCCGAGCATGAATTAAAAGATCGCTATCGCTACGGAATAGAGCTGCTGAAAAATAACATCGATCGTTTAATTTTTCCGGTCGATTATTTTCGGTTTCATGCCGCCTTGGCCATATTTGAAAAGGGTCTTGGTAATGCGGAAGAAGCATCAAAGCAAGCAGGCCTGGCGCTAGACGCTGCTCAAATAAAAAAGTCAGGGTTTAGGTTTCACCAAAAACTTGGCCTTGTAGGTGAAAAATATGCGGACATTGTTGGCAAGCTTAAGAAAATATACGCATAACAAGGCGCTCGTTCGGACGCAAACTACGCTGCGCTTCGTTTGCGCCGCACAGCTTGGTCGTTGGGCATCATGAACGAATCTATCGAGCGCTTCCCCACGAATATGGCGCGACAGGCACTGGCGCTTCGGTTTCACTTGCCGTACGACGACTCCATGCAAGACTGGGAGTGGGAGGTGGCCGACGCCGCAAGATTTGAAGAGTTTTTTGTAGCTTACAGCTCTTCGGATATTTCCGAAGACGAGGCGTTTTCTCTTATGGAAATCCTGCTTCAGTGCATAGAGGCAATGCCCGATGAAGAGCAGGTGTCATGCAGTTGGCAAGCAATCGAGTCGCATCTGAAAGCCAACATGAGCATTCATCTTTCCACAATCAAATACTGGGCGTGCTTAGGTGAGAACGATCCGATAGCCTGCTTCCGCGTCGCGCTGAACATGCGTAGTCTTTTGGCCTTGCCAGCCGACCTAAACCCAACTTCTGTAGGTGCCTCAAAGTGATGCCCAACCCGTCGCTCAAGCGGGACGCCGCAAAAGCGCGGCGCCCCTTAGCTTAACGTTGAGGCTGTAGAAAAACCCAAAAACGCATCACAGCCTCTGGCATAATCAAACTCAATTGCAACGGATCGCAAAGGGGGAGCGAAATGGCACGGTATAAACCCACCCATCGGGGGCTTATGATGCTGGCGGTCGACT
>CAMTXZ010000077.1:0-11904 GCA_947085765.1 uncultured Chromatiaceae bacterium
CAGCGGTGAAGCCGCCGATCATCAATTGCAACTCCAGCTAAAGATGGCGCAGCTGGAGACGCAATGGCAGCTGAGTGGTCGCTTTGATCCTGCCACGCAGCAGTGGCAGGGCAAGATTGACCAGGCCGATCTCAACAACAGCAACCTGGGTCTTTGGCAGCTTAAAGAGACAGCGGCATTAGATGCCAGCCGTGACCAGATAAAAATGGCGCCGCTCTGCTGGCAACAACAGAGCAACCTGCTCTGCATCGATGCCCAGCAACAACAGGGAAAATGGCAGGCAGCTCTGCGGGGGGAACATCTTAACCTCTCACTGCTCAGCCCCTGGTTGCCCAATGCAATGCAACTGCACGGCGAAACGACGTTACAGGCATCGGTAAATTACACCCCCCAACAACCGCTGCTCGCCCAGGCACAGATTGACGTGAATGGCGGCGGCATCTCCTACCCCATTCTTGACGGTGAACGTAGCGAATGGAAGTTCACCAGCGGGACATGGCAGAACACACTTGATAAACGCGGGTTGCATTCAAAACTGCACCTGGCGCTGGCGACCGCTGAGCAGAAGTCCAATCAAAACTCGACTCCAATCAAACAGGATGAGATCAAGGCTGCAATCGAACTGCCCGGCTATGATCCACTCACTACAACACTCGCCGATCAGACCATCAAAGGTGAGGTCAGCGCCAGCATCAGCAATCTTGGTCTAATCGGCAACCTGCTTGATGAGGTGCACAGGTTGCAGGGGCAGATCGAACTCAACAGCCGCATCAGCGGCAGCGTGGCGCAACCGATACTCACCGGCAAACTGCAACTACGCGACGCCAGCATGCAGGTGCCACGCCTCGGGTTATCACTCACAGGGGTAACCTTTGATGCCAGTAGCAGCGGCACAGAAAACCTCAGCTATCGCCTGCAAGCGCACTCTGGTGAAGGCGCCATTGAAGCTAAAGGTGAAACCCTGCTCAATGCCAAAGAGGGGTGGCCGACAAACATCACTCTCACGGGTGAGCGGTTTGAAATATCACGCATTCCCGAGGCGCGGGTACTGATCTCACCCAATCTTAAAATGAAGTTGGCACACCGCGAAGTCTGGCTCAACGGTGAGGTCTTGGTACCTCAGGCACGGCTGGAACCCAAAGAGTTCAGCAGCGCCAACACCGTCTCCAACGACGTAGTGATCGTCGGCGCCTCTGCAACCACGCAGCAGCCGTGGCGCATCCACAACCGTGTGCGTCTCATCCTCGGTGACCGTGTCTCACTCTACGGCTTCGGCTTTGAGGGCAACATCATCGGCAATCTGTTGCTGATCGATGAACCTGGCAAGGTGACCGCCGCCACGGGTGAACTGAGCATCGTCGAAGGGGCGCGCTATCGCGCCTATGGTCAACGCCTTGAAATAGAGCAGGGACGCCTGCTTTTTGCCGGTGGACCGGTGACCAATCCGGCACTTGACCTGCGCGCGGTGCGCCGCGTGGGTGATGTCACTGCCGGCATTAAAGTCTACGGCCCATTGCGACAACCACAGTTTGAACTCTTCTCCACGCCGGTCATGGGCGAGACCGATGTGCTGGCCTACCTGGTGCTCGGCGCGCCGCTGGAAAAGACCACCTCCAACAGCGACGGTGCACTCATGGCCCAAGCCGCGCTGGCCATTGGACTCAAGGGTGGCGACTTCCTCGCCCGCAACGTCGGCAACCGTTTTGGCATTGAAGAGATGCGTATCGAAAGCTCGGATAAAGGCGACCAGGCTTCGTTGGTAATGGGTCGTTACCTCTCGCCCCGTCTCTACGTCGGCTACGGTGTGGGTCTCATCGATGCCACCAATACCTTCACCATGCGCTACCAGCTTGCGCAACACTGGCAGCTCAAGGCCGAATCGGGCATCAGCCAGAGTGCCGACATCATCTACACCATCGATAGCGAATGAAGATTCACCTTGCCCCGATGGAAGGTGTACTTGATCACCACATGCGTGGCTTGCTCACCGGACTGGGCGGTTATAGCCACTGCGTCACCGAATTTATTCGTGTCATCGACCGGCTCCTGCCAACCAAACTTTTTTACCGCTACTGCCCCGAACTGCGCCAGTGTGGCCGTACCGCAGCGGGCACACCGGTGATCATACAACTGCTTGGCGGCATTCCCGAGGCGATGGCCGAAAACGCCGTGCGTGCCGCCGCCCTTGGTGCGCCCGGCATTGACATCAACTTTGGTTGCCCATCACGTTTTGTTAATCGCAAGGCGGGGGGCGCGGTGCTGCTCAAGGAGCCTCACCGGCTGCACGATATCATCTGCGCGGTGCGCGCCGCTGTGCCGGCCCACATCCCGGTCTCCGCCAAGATCAGACTCGGTTATGAAAACTGCGACCTGGCATTGGAAAATGCACAAGCCGTACAAGCCGCCGGCGCAAGTTACATCACCGTACACGCACGCACCAAAGTGGATGGTTACAAACACCCGGCACGCTGGGAGTGGCTGGCACGGATCAATGAAATTCTCACCATCCCCATGGTCAACAACGGCGACATCAACAGCGTTGATGACTACCATCGCTGTCGCACAATCAGCGGCAGCAACCACGTCATGATTGGCCGTCACGCGCTCGCCCAGCCCGGCCTGGCACAACAGATAAAAGCCCAGCAACTGGGACAGGCCATCGACACCATTCCCTGGCACGAGATCCTGCCCATGCTGCTGCAACTGCCAAACATGCTAAAACCGTTTGATACCAGCAAGGGGCGTTACATCGCCGCCCGCCTCAAACAGTGGCTCACCTATCTGCGGCATCACTACAGCGAAGCGCAACAAGGCTTTCAAGAGGTTCGTGGCTTCAAGGATTACGAAACGATTGTGGCGACACTGCAACAACTGTCATCAGTAAAAATGGATAGATAACGGATCTCCTGCTGACCTTTAAATAACATCCATCAGCATACTAAAAAATATCAGTCATCTTTTAATGCCCACCACCACCAAATTCACGCTCCAATAAAACTGGCCACGCTCATGACGTGTCGTTAACTCATGAGTCCAGTCACCCAACTCCGTCGCTCTCGTAGATAGTCAGCAATTACATAGCCTGCTGATTTCGTCATCGCCTCTCCCCTTTTTTGATTATTTTTTTCTTGGATCAGTGATCGCCGCATGGCTGACCAGATTCCACTCGCCACTGTTGCGGTAGAGCCGTTTGCCCTGATTTGGATAGTCAGAAACATCCTGCGCCAACCGCTGCCCGATCACCAGGCAGACCAACATGTTATCGCCATCATTAATAATGTTATGCGCCACCGTGTTGCGTGGCAGGCCAATAAAATCACCCGCTCCGATTTTGTAATGATCATCGCCAATGATGGCCGTTGCACTGCCTGATACCACGTAGACAGACTCCTCTTCATAATGGTGTATATGGTACTCAGTGGTATCGCGTCCCGGTTCGACATAAATCATATGTACGCCAAGGTGGTTCAAACCAACAACATCCCCCAGCGATTTATTGATACGCACGGCATTGGGGTTGAGAAAGTGTATTTTCTGTTCACCGGCCAGCTGTTCGATGTCGGTTGCCGTCAGTAAAAATTTACGTGTATCCATACTCGCTCCAATCAATGTTGCACAATCGGCATGCGCCGACCAAACGCTACGGTTGCCACTACTGCCAGCGCAAAACCTAGCATGCTTGATGTAATCGTTTCATCCAATAACGCGGCGGCCACCAGCAGTGTCATGAAGGGTTGTAACAGCTGCATCTGACTCACCCGCACCACACCCGCCAGCGCCATGCCCTGATACCAGAGAAAAAAGGCCAGGAACTGACTCACCAGACTGACATAAAAAAATGCCAACCAGCCCGACAACGGCGCATTAAAACCGTGTTGATAGAGCGACCAGCCCACCGGTGCCAACAGGAATGGCGCAATCAATACCAGCGCCCAGCAGATCACCTGCCAGCCCCCCATCTCGCTGGCAAGTCTGCCGCCTTCAACATAGCCAAAGGCCGCCGCCAGGCAGGCCAGCAATAAAATGCCATCGGCCTGTTGCAGCCCCTGCAGGCCACTACTAAAGGCAAACATCAGCACCAGTGACGAGCCAACCAAACTCATCAACCAAAACTGGTTTGAGGGTCGCTGTCGCATACGCAGCGCGCCCACCACGGCGGTCAACAGCGGCAGAATGGCCACAATCACCGCGCCGTGCGCCGCTGGCAGTTGCTGGAGCGCGATGGCGGAGAAGAGGGGAAAACCGATGATCACACCCAGCGCCACGATCACCAGTCCTTTGATCTGCGCTGCTGTCGGCCGTGATTGCCGCGTCAGCCACAACATCAACGCCGCGCCGACGGCGGCTACCAGCGCCCGTCCCAGTCCGACGGTCAGTGGATCCAAGTAGTGCACCGCCACACGGGTGGCGGGCAAGGTGACGCTAAATCCGGCGACTCCGAGTATGCCCAACAGCATGCCAAGCGTGTCGCGCGATACCCCTCTTCCACTATCTTGTCTGCTGCCAGCCATCTCGCCACTCCTGCAAAACAACACAGTAGTGGATATTTTTCTGACAACACCGGTACAGTTGCGCGATAGATTACACACCTGTACCGGTAAAAAGACCATGACAATTACGTTAGCCTTAGATCCCAGCGCCGCCAACCCGCTGGTTGATCAGATCATTAGCGCGATACAACAACGCATCGACGAGCGCATATTGCGCAACGGCATGCGCATGCCCTCAATCAGGGTATTTGCGACCCGCCATGAGATCAGCCGTTTTACCGTGGTGACGGCCTATGATCGTCTGGTTGCCATGGGTTATCTGCAATCACGCCAAGGCTCTGGTTTTTACGTTGCAACGCGGCCGCAACCACACGCGGCGGCACACACGCCCATCAAACTTGATGCCGCTACCGATGTATTGTGGCTATTACGAAATGCACTGGCGCAACCGCCGAGCCAACCCATCCCCGGTGCCGGTTGGTTGCCTAGCGACTGGCTCGATGAGGCGGGCATTCAGCGCAGTCTGCGCACCCTGTCAAAACGGAGCGGGAGTTTTCTCACCAGTTATGGCCATGCGGCCGGCCATCCACCGATGCGCAATTGGTTGCAGCAGCGGCTATCCGATATCGGCATCAATGCCGACAGCTCACAAATTCTGCTCACCCGCGGCGCTACACATGCACTTGATCTGATCTCACGTTATCTGGTGCAGCCCGGCGATACGGTGCTGGTGGATGATCCCGGTTACTTCCTGCTGTTTGGTGCGCTCAAGTCGCTTGGCGCACGGATTATCGGCGTGCCGTGGAATCATGACGGCCCCGACACTGTGGCGATGGAAACACTGATTCAGGAATACAGACCAACGGTATTTTTCACCAATACCATACTGCACAACCCCACCGGCGCGAACATCAGTCAGGCCACCGCCTACCGAGTGCTGCAACTCGCTGAACGTTACGATCTGACCATTGTTGAAGATGATATCTACGGCGATCTGCATCCAGGTCAAGCCACACGGCTGGCCGCACTCGATCAACTCCAGCGTGTCATCTATCTCAGCAGCTACTCCAAAACAATCTCCGCCAGTCTGCGGGTGGGTTACATCGCCTGCTCACGTGAACTTGCGCCACAACTCACCGATCTCAAACTACTCACCGGCATGACCACCTCAGAGATTGACGAGCGATTGATCTATCAGATGCTCACCGACGGCTATTACCGCAAACACCTCGACAAAACGCGTAAACGATTACAGCAGGGACGAGAACAGGCCATCGTAAATTTTGAACGACTTAATCTGCCGTTGTACGTGGAGCCTGAAGGCGGGATGTTTATCTGGGCAAAGTTACCCGAACAGATAAATACAGTAGAGATGGCTGGGCACGCTGCAATACAAGGCATCACACTCGCACCGGGAAATCTGTTTAGGCCCCATCAGGAACCCAGCTCATGGATGCGCTTTAATGTTGCATCTTCACATGAGCCGGTGTTGATGGATTTTTTGCAGCGACAACTGGCACAGCTATAAACAAACAAGACTCAAACGCAGAAAGTAGCAATGCAATCAGCGTTGATGAACCCTTAATAAATTAATCGTTAGCACGATATTTCAGCCGTAAGGCATCTATAAAATTACGCAGAATCTGATCTTTACATTCACGATAGTGCTGATGGCCGGGTTTACGAAAAAAGGCACTCAGCTCATGTTTACTAATGCTCACACTGGTCTGATCCATCATCTCCAAGATATCTTCAGACTTCAGATCCAGCGCGATCTTCAGTTTTCTAAGGATGATATTATTGCTTAAACGGCTCTCCGGTTTAGGCTGTGGCCCCTCTTTTTTACCACGCAGCTCGCTGATCAATCCATTAAGAAAAGTCGCCAGCTGAGTATCGTTACACTTTTTAAACTCCGGCTCCTCCTCTTTTTTTAACCAGGCAGCGATCTGCTCCCGTGTCACCTCATAATCAGCCAGGCCAAATATCGCCACCATTTTTGCATCGCTAAAATCGAAGGCATAACGGATACGGCGCAGGATGTCGTTATTAATCACAAATACTCTCCGCTGAAAACAGTTGCTGCATTAGAGTTACTTAGGTTCCTCTGATTCTTTTGTCGATTTTTTTATCAAATCCCATTTGCTTTTTTCACGCACAGGTTTTTCCTCAACCTTATCACTCTCCAGCAAAGCCAATTCTATTTTGGCCTGTTTGCGTTTTTCCGAGCGCACTTTATCTTTTTCACTATATTTTTTCAGAAACGCCACTATCTCATTCGTTGCCCAGGTCTGCGCCTCGACCTCGGTAGCAAATCCATCCTGACGTTTTGATACCACGGTTGTATCTGAAGAGGCCCGTCTGATTATTTCAGCGGCCCAAAGATTATCTTCTTGCAGCAAACGAAAATCGTATTTTTTGGCGATTGTCATATTTATAAATTTCCTACCTGTTTATTGATGATTTTTTTAACGCACCGACGCCAACAACGGCGCCAGCCAAAAATAGTTATATGCACTGATCAAGCAAGCCGCATCTGCGCCAACGATGCACGTGCATCGCCCTTGCTGATATCGGGAGTAATGATCAACTCCAATACTGTAACCGCCGCAAGATTGAGCTGATACTCCTCCGTCTCAGTGGTAGAACCCTGCGGGTTGAAGTTCCACTGCTGCCGCACAATCTCCTCAAACGACTTGCCACCATCCGGCGACCAGCGCAGCACGTACTCTTGTGTACGCTCAACCTCGGTCTCGATAAAACTCAGCCAGATCTTCTCTATCTTTTGCGGCTGGGCAAAAAGCAGACGGACTGTCTGTTTACCCGGTCCCGCCGCACGCCAGCCCGAGGTCTGGTCTGGCAGCAGTGCCAACTCAATAGGATAAGCGGCATCCTCCGAGGTGATCTCCACCTCTGCGATCGCTTCCAAATTCAACCAGTGATGATCGGGAGAAGAGGTTTCTTGCTGGAGTGGGGTAATGATTCGCTTGCGCATCGGTATACCTCCTAGTTTCAGGCTGGGGAAGCCCCCAGCCGGCTAATTCCACATGGCACCATATTACCACCTTAACTTAAGGTCTATTCTTCTTCACTCAGACAAAAATGGGATGAAACCCCATCATTCAATGGGCAGCAGCCCAATACCGACATTATCATTGCTCAGTGCTGAGAAAAAATGGCTCTCGACACCACCTAAGTGGCTAGCCGCCAGCCACCCGGAGTGAGATTACGCAGCAATGGCAACCGTTCAACTTATGCTATTACCATCATAAAAATCCAGCCCAACAGCCCTCTCTCACGGATATATACCCCCATAAAACGGCATGATTATTAAGAACAAATAACCTGATTTAAAAGTTCCAATGGTTATACTCAACCACCGCATTGTGCGGTTTTTAGTCAATGCAAAAACACCCAACATAAGGCCATATAAAAAACAGAGGCTAATCGTCTTTCATAAACAACAATCTATAGAAACCACCAAGGAAGGGAAAAATGAGATTGATAATAAAAAAATTACTGCTGATTCCAGCATTATTAGGACTCTCAAGCATCGTCTCTGCACAAGTTGTTGTCACGGAAAAATCTGGCACGCCAGAATTCCAGGCCAGCAATATTCAGCGCACCATGATCGCTAAAAAAGGGCTTCGTACCACCTCAATATCAGCACAGAACAGTGGCAACATTGTGCCGTACATCGTTGGTGGAGAAAACGCCGCTGCAGGAGAGTATCCATGGATGGCAGCGCTACTAACCGCTTCCGAACCAGAAGCTTTTTATGCACAATTTTGTGGCGGAAGTCTGATCAGAGCCGACCTGGTAGTTACCGCCGCCCATTGCGTCGACTGGTTAACCGACCCGAGTCAAATAGATGTTGCTGTCGGGGCGCACAATTTAACCGGCGTCACCGCCCAGGAGCGAATCCCAATATTGGGAATTTTCATCCATCCCGATTATGACGATGTTGCACTAGACAACGACATCGCAATATTAAAATTGGCACGAAATGCCAGCCAGACACCTGTACCACTAATCAACCCGAGCCTCATGCAAACGCTCTCGCCCGGCGACCTACTGACTGTGATGGGATGGGGAACATTAGAAGATAATTCCAATTTTTTTCCTGATACGCTACAAAAGGTCCAGGTTCCACTGGTCAGCAATCTCACCTGCGAACAGGCCTTAAACAGTTTTGACCCCTCAATCAACCTGACTCAAAATCAGATCTGTGCAGGATATCTTGACGGCGGGAAAGACTCTTGCCAGGGTGACAGTGGTGGCCCACTCGTTTATCCAATGAATGGCAGTGAGTATCTAACCGGAATTATTAGCTGGGGAATTGGCTGTGCACAACCCGAAGCTTACGGTGTTTACACCAAAGCCAGCAATTATTACGAATGGGCACAAAAAGCCGCAGATACTTTATACATTGCCAGCAGCCACAACTTTAAAAATGTAGGTGTATCCAAACATAGTAAGTGGGATGCCACCGTATTGAATCTTGCCAACGATCCAATCATGATCCAAAACATCAGCATCACTGGTAGTCCGGCTTATAAGATCAGCGAAAACAGCTGCCGTAATAAAGTGTTGAATCCTTTGAACAGATGCAGAATTGAGGTTGAATTTGAGCCATACACACCCGGAACCAAAAATGCGCAAATAACAATCCTGCAAAATAACGGGGAAACTCACACCATTAAATTAACAGGTACTGCACTTGGAAAAACTGAAGCAAACTCAGCATTAGATACTAAAGATATGCGCTGGTACTCCGGTGGTGATGCCGTTTGGAGTTCAGAAAAAACTTCTGGCAGTATCAACTCAAAGGCCATGCGTAGCGGAAAAATCATCGATGAGCAAGCGACTCACATAATGACCTACGTCCAGGGACCCGGCGAATTGACCTTCCGCTGGAAAGTATCAAGCGAAGCTAATTATGATTATTATGATCTGCTGATCGATGGAAAACTTGCCAACTACATCTCTGGCGAGATCGACTGGACAACAGAAACCGTCACCCTGGGAAAAGGCAGGCATGCCATCACCTGGAGTTATACAAAAGATGAATTTGTCTCTGAGGGCAGAGATGCGGCGTGGCTAGATAAAGTGACATGGAAACGCAGTGGATCGAATCCTGAAGAACATGATGACGATGACGATGACGATGACGATGACGATGACGATGACGATGACGATGAATAGATTTTACGATGATCGTCCATCTCATGGACAAACAATTAAACCTCGTTTCTTATCAGTTATACAAAGCACTTTGATAGCATATTATTACTGCCCGACGCCAAGGTGTTCGGGTGTTAAATTTAAACCAGGGTAGTCAACAAAGAGGCATAAAAATGAAATCAATAATTTTTAAAACATTAGGGGTGTTTTTGGCAGCATCCTCGGTCTCCGCACTTGCAGCAGTTGGCGGAGGCTTTGGCACAGGTGGTGCAGCATTTAGCCCACCAGCTGGGTTTACACCACCACCGTGTGTAGTGGCAGGAAATTGCACACCAGGTAATTTCACACCACCGCCTGGATTCACACCTCCAGCTGGCGGCTTCACACCGCCCCCCGGATTCACTCCTCCAGCTGGCGGCTTCACACCGCCTCCCGGATTCACCCCACCAGCCGGCGGCTTCACACCGCCTCCCGGATTTACATTGCCTTCCTGTGTGGCAACAAGAACCTGTACTGCGGCCGACTTTTCCGGGTTTAGGCCGCCTGCCCCGTAAAGAAATTAATGTAAAAAATAAATCGTCTGTAATTCAAACATGGAGCAAAATTTTATTTTGTTCCATGTGTTTTTCTTCTCTATTAAAACTCAAATGTATCAGTAGGCAGGTTGATGTGATCGCCGCATCCCTCTTCGCAAACCGGCGTCAATCGCCCTATGACGAGGCCATGTAAACCCAGCGCGGAGGTGAGATCACAGTCGCTTGTTATGTTTGAATTTCATCAACCTCCTAAACAACCACCGGCTGAAAGCCGGTGGTTTTAACCGTGCGATGAACAATAAGGCAGTAGCCGCATTGCACCGGGGAGAGGATTTCATTCGGCGCAATGCCTTTCAGTTATTGCGCCTTACGAGTTTCACTAGCCACCAGCTGTTGGGCTTTATTTCATTCAGCCCAACCTACCGCGCTCAGTGCGACTTACAAGTTGGATGAGATGGATGGAGACATTCGGCAACGTAATGCGGGCGCGGCGTGTCATGGCGAACTCCGACGGATTGAGGACAGACAAGGCAGACTTTCAGAGAGCAGCAGGACTTATTAAACCGTGGTCTGTCCCCTATTACTACGCGATTACGCTGCGCTAATCGGACCTACGGGCTGTACAGTCACTGCTCCTTCCGAAACACGAGTCTCATCTCGCCAGATTCCGTGATCCGATGCATTTCCATTGACGTTTTTTCTCCCAGAATTTCCTGTGGCTCGTATGCTGCGAAATGGGAAATGGACTTCCCTGTTTCCGCCTGACGATATTCTGCTGTAGCAGACAACGGAGCCAACGTTTCCTTTACGCGAAGCTCACCTTCGAAAAGTATCGATTGAATCTGAACGGGGCCGACTGCTGTTTCGACGAACAGTGGGTCGTCATCAGTGCATTGGCCGCAGAGCTGCACATTCTTTCCCGCACCATTTGGAATGAGGTCATCAAATAGGGTTGCTACAGCGATAACTGCACCACAAAACGCTTCGGAAAGCGACAGGACCTTTCCTGTTTTTAGATACTTCAGATTCGGGTATTTTAAAGAGGCGGTCGAAATGGTATCAATGGCGGCATTTTTTTGATTGTCGCTTTGGTTTTCACATACGATAATCAATGCGTGATTTAGGTCAATAAGGTTTTCGATGACATGAATTTCTGACCTCACTAGCCAACCGTCAAATTCGGCGGGGCTCAGTGCCTTTACTTCTCTTAGCTCGATACCTGCATTAGTAGCAAATTCGACTGCACCCTGAGAAAACCCTGTTGTTGAAACGGCTGTAACCTTGTTGAACCCAAAGCGAGTTCGTCGCCCGAAGAGCTGCTCGATCCATGATCCTGGAGCGGGTCCGCTACCAGGTCGATCTCGGCATTCGATCAGCCAAGCGAAGTTAGTGGAACCAACTACTCCCCGGATCTCTACATCAAACTCCGCGATTTGAACCTTGTCGTCGTTATATACACATTTATTGACTTTGACAATAAAGCCTTTTGGAAGAAGTATTTGTTCAACGAAAGCAACGAGAGCTTCAAGTTGTTTACCGTCTGTGGACATATTCTCTGCCTAACGACGGTGTAGAAAAACCCATTTATCATTTTCCTGAATTACCAAGGAAAGCGATTTTTTGGATTTCAAGATTACGCAAGTCATACCTTTTTTCATCTCTATTGGCTCGTCAAAGGCATTTATGATCGTGATAAG
>CAMTXZ010000078.1:0-2419 GCA_947085765.1 uncultured Chromatiaceae bacterium
CACCAAAAGTCTCATTCTAATCACTACAATTTATTGCAAAGGTCGAAATGAATTTTTTTGAATCACAAGACCGTGTGCGTAAAAATACCATCCAGCTGGTTTTGCTGTTTTGCCTGGCGGTCGTCACCTTGATTATCATGGTCAATCTCCTGGTCATGGTGGCGTTTGGTTATATCAATAGCGAACAGTTGCAAGAGGGTGGGACGCTACTCCAGCAGATGGACTGGCAGACATTCGCCGCGGTCAGCGCCGCTGTCGTTGTGGTGGTGTTGGCGGGCAGTTTCTACAAGATCATGGTCCTGTCGGCGGGTGGCAAGGTGGTTGCTGAATCGCTGGGCGGACAATTGATCCCGCAAAATACTGAAGATCTGAAACAACGCAAACTGTTGAACGTGGTGGAGGAGATGGCCATCGCCTCCGGCACACCGGCACCACCGGTTTATCTGCTCGCGGATGAGCCGGGTATTAATGCCTTTGCGGCCGGTTTCTCACCGCGTGATGCCGTGATCGGAGTGACCCAGGGCACTATCGATCATCTAAGTCGTGAGCAGTTACAGGGTGTCATCGCCCATGAATTCAGCCATATCTTTAATGGCGATATGCGGCTTAACATCCGTTTGATCGGTGTGCTCCATGGCATCCTGATTCTCGGCATTATTGGTTACTATCTGTTGTATTCCACCTCTTTTTCGCGGCGCGGACGCAGTAATGGTAAAAACGCGGGTGGCATACTGGCGCTGGCGATCGGGCTGATGGTCATCGGCTTTGCCGGCACCTTTTTCGGTGGTCTGATCAAGGCCGCGGTAAGTCGGCAACGGGAATACCTGGCCGACGCCTCGGCGGTTCAGTTTACCCGCAACCCGGACGGGATCGCGGGCGCGTTGAAGCGAATCGGCGGACTTGAATTTGGTTCCAAGGTAGAAAACCCCGGCGCTACCGAAGTCAGCCATGCCTTTTTCGCCCAGGGCGTTTCGGGTTTTATGCAAGCCTTGTCCGCCACGCACCCACCGCTGGCGAAACGCATCCTGCGCATCGATCCTCATTGGGATGGCAAATTTCCTTCTGCTGATCTGCCTGACAAAACCGTCTCACCGCGGAAAGGCGAAAAGCCCAGTAAAAAAGAAACCATGACGCGCGAAGCGCTGGCCAAAAATTTTGCCACTGTTATGACCGGTGCCGCCATGGCCGATGTCGCGAATGCGATTGATCAAATCGGCAATCCGAAGCCGGAAACAATCAATCACGCTCGCACGTTGATAGCAGAGATGCCCGTGGTCATTAAAGAGGCTGCCCGTGAACCCTATGGCGCCCGCGCCGTTATTTATTCCCTGGTGCTAGATCCGGGAGAGGCGGTGCGTGACAGGCAGTTGGCGCATTTGCAGAGATATGCCGATGCACATGTGCTGGTATTAACACACCAGTTACTGCCAGAGATGGATGGCCTGGATATTAAATACCGCTTGCCACTGATTGATATCGCCATACCGGCACTCAAACAGTTATCGCGTGATCAGTACCAGCTCTTCAGAGACAACCTGGTTGCATTGATTGAAATGGATTCCAGGATCGATCTGCTGGAATGGTCGTTACAGAAAATTCTATTTACCCATCTTGATGGCCAATTTTTCAAGCTGGCGCAGCCAAAAATGCGCTATTCCGATGTTGGCCAGCTCAAGCAGGAGATTACATTGATCCTCTCGGTAATGGCCTATGCCGGTCAGCAGGATCAGAATGAGATTGAAGCAGCGTTTAGTGCCGCGACAAAAATAGTGGACATCAGCGGGCTTCAGTTAATGGAAAAAGATCAAATCACTCTTTCAGATCTGGATGCTGCCTTGCAAAAACTGGAAAGGCTAAAACCTCTGGCCAAACCACAACTCCTAAAGGCCTGTGCCGCCAGTGTTGCACAGGATCATAAAATATCTGCTGTTGAAGTCGAATTATTGCGAGCCTTTGCAGATGTGCTCGGCTGTCCCATGCCGCCGGTAATCCTGTGACTTTGCAGAGCGCGCCAGCCAGCACTGTCCGGGCAGGTCAGCCTGTATTGCGGCTCTTCTAAATTGCACTTATGTATAGGAATTGAATGTGGGTATGAAAAAAAATATCATCATCGTCGGTAATGGGTTTGCGTCACTGTTTTTTATTCAATATTTTCTCGCGCTGCCGTTTTTTCCATTTTTTGCCGGATTTTTGCGCCGGCTCTATTCCAGGTACGACATTACGCTGATTGGCAATGGAAAATTCACCTACTTCCCGGCAATTCCGGAATTCATCACCAGGAAAAAGAACAAGCGAGATATATGCATCGATATCCGGCCATTTTTGAAACGGAGAAATATTCGTTTTATCGAGGCCCTTGTCACCGACATACGCGATGGTGGCAGAACCGTTATTGCTAACGGGAAAACTTATAAAAACG
>CAMTXZ010000079.1:0-1046 GCA_947085765.1 uncultured Chromatiaceae bacterium
AGGCTATGTCACTGTTAATTGTTGAACCTCACCCATGCCCAGCGCAGCAAACAAAACAGCGCGAGGTGATAATGAACCATGAGCTGGATCGATCATCCTTCGCCAGCCAAGATAATTGGCAAGGTAATGAGTAGCGACACCGTGAAATCGGATCATCCATTCCTTGAGCCGACTGTCATAGGCGTTCACGTTCTGCACGTGGTAAACCTTGCCGACCACCCGAATGCCCGCAGCCAGATTGATCGGACGGTGGGTGATGCCGATTTCGCGAGCCGCAGCACCCAATGCCTTGCCGCTGTCGGTACAAAGCACGGCGTCGGCGGCCAGCAGTGGTTTAAGCGCCGAACTGATGTGTGCTTTGTCGGCCTTTTCCAGAACAAAGTCCGATGTGTTTCCGGTACGATCACGGCAAATCAGCACAGGAATCTGCTCGTCAGACAAACCGCGTTTCGACGCTTTGCTGCCACGCTTGTGGGGCACACGCGTCATGCCGTGTTTCTTACCCTTGAACGATTCAAGGAAGAAAGTCTCATCCGCTTCGGCAATACCAACAAGGCGGGTGGCCTTTTGCACATTGGGCAACGCAAGGAAACGATGACGCCAGCGAAATGTGGTGTTGCGATGCACCTCGCAAACTTTCGCGCTGTGGCGCAGGCTTTGACCATTAGCCATCTGCTGCGCATATTCCAGCCACTTGTCCTTATGGCGCAGTCTGGCCAGCGGCGTTCCGGTCAGCGCATTGAAGGTGGCACGACATGCGGCACATCGGTAACGCTGCAAACCAGACGCCGAACCCCAACGCGCAATGTGATCATGACCGCACTTGGGACACACGGGCTTGCTCAGCACGCGACTTTCAACCAACGTGCTGACTGCCTGAACGTGCTCAATTTTGTGCAGGCGGTCTACCAAAATACTCCTTTGATGCGGCGTCAATTTCTCAAGCTCTGCCGTCAAAACATGAAATTCTTCGGTTTTCATCGCAGCACCTATCTTATTGATTGGTATGACAACAGCATAGACCACTACTTAACAGTGACATAGCC
>CAMTXZ010000080.1:0-5839 GCA_947085765.1 uncultured Chromatiaceae bacterium
CATGGAACGCTGGCAGCTCGGCCCACAAGAGGGCCAAACCCTATTGAGCACCCCTGGGAGCACTTACTTCCGGTGGAAGAAGCAGCCCAACGAGGCCCATGTCGATGCTGACAAGCTGGAGCGCATCTCCTACATTCTGGGCATCTACAAAGCCTTGCACCTGATCTACAGCGACGAATCCGTCGCCGATAGCTGGTTGAGACGCCCCAACACAAACCCGCTGTTTAGCGGACACCCGCCGATTGAACGTCTGTTGGGTGGTCATGTCGCTGACCTGTTCCTGACCCGTCAGCATCTCGATGCCCGCAGAGGCGTTATTTGAATATCCCGATTGCTGAGGAGTCGTGGCGCAAAGCCTACCGCATCGTCAGTAGCCGTTTCCCTCCTGTCGGTGTGTTCGATGGCGTTGCCGATCCCGCCGACCTGGAGGCGGTTTTCTATGTTGAATCACTCACCAATCCCCGCATTCGAGACGAGATCGGGCAGATCCACCTTGTCCGACCCGAAGACCGGATAGCTGGGCCAGGCACGACCCCCATCATGGCGGCTTTCACTCACCTGAATCCGTCCGGCAGTCGATTCACAAACGGGGAGTATGGTGTCTATTACGCAGCTAGCACCCAGCAAACCGCGATAGCCGAAACTGTCTTTCACGTCGAGCAACTGGCACAGGAGTCTTCAGACCCGACCACTTCGTTCGTGATGAGGGTTTATATTGGACGACTGAACAAGAAGCCATATCACGATTTAAGAGGCAAGGCCTCTACCTTCCCTGACCTTTTCGATCCTAATCCTAAGCGCTATGGCCCTGCCCAAAGATTAGGGGCTCAATTGCGTGAAGAGGGCTGCTGGGGAGTGCTCTATGACAGTGTGCGCGATCCTGACGGGCAATGCGTGGCCGTGTTGCGCCCCCCCGCACTTGGTGTGGTTCATCAGACCGTTCATCTCGCCTATTGCTGGGATGGCCAGAAGATTACGGATGTATTGGAGCTGCGATCTCTTGGCCTGCCGGGGTAATCAATAAGTCACTGTAGTCCCCTGTCACACCGGCTTGGATTCCAATCTTATTTTTGGTACTGTTTTGTCCGCTCCCGGCCAAGAGCCGCCTATCGAACCGGAGAGCATGAACGACTGTTCAATACTGAAAGCTGCCATTCAACGCTTCGCATAACCGGACCACGGAAGCGGTCCACGGCTGCCAACAGATTCACGACAGGCGCTGGAATTGGACCGAGTTTATGCGATTGTTATACGTTACTCTGAAGTAACACAGTAATTTCAAAACCTTCATAGAAGGTCATAAAAATAGCATGCCTATCCTCGCCCCCTGAGTACAACTTATAGGAAAATATATTTCCATTCTCACCGTATGTGGCCTCATCCACGAAAGCACGCGAGATCTCGGAAGCAACTTCGCTTATGGTTTTATTTATCTCATTAGCATGAGGTGATGTCATATCGAACATTCCATTTGCAAACATGCGGAAACCACCACTCCATTTCAGTTCATAGTGCTTGAAATATATCCCCATCGCCATATGCTTAACGACGTTTTCAAACCGTGGCACATCCACCCTAAAAGCCGCCCCGGCATCAATCTCTCCATTTTCTGTTTTCATGCTAATAGGCTGCATATCTTTTAAAAATGTCTCAAGCACATGAAGCCTTCTCTTGAGTGCCCTCAGGAGTTTGGTGTCAAAATGCCGTTGTTTATCACCATTTCCTTGCGCAGCAGACAGGAGAAGAAACAACAGATACTCATCGTCTTTCGACTTTTGTGAATTATGCTCGTCACATGACGGAACGGTTATTAGGTTTTTCCTGAAGTCCAATCCTTTAGGCAGGTCTTTCTGTTCTGGAAAAAGACACCTTGGCGGCACATGTTCATCAGACGTAGCCTCTTTTTCACACATGTAGCAAGTCTTTCTCATGCAACCCTCACGTATAATCGGGATAGGGCGACGCTTCACAGCGCCGCTCCCCCCCTACACCGCCGGGCATACGGATCACGTACCACGGTGGTTCGATGAATACATTCCTACCTCGCCACGAGGGCTGGTAAACCCATACTGTTGAAGTACCTTGCTGGCAGTGCCATCGTAAGCGCCGGGGTCTTTGATAACCGCCATGGACCATGCACTGATTTTCTGGTGTTCCAGACTTCTCGCACTGTCACACCACGTTTGCGCAGTTGGGATCATCCCTATTCCGGCTCTTCCCCATTGTTTCCATTGATAGCAGCGTAACTTGCGTCGTATTCATTTCTCGATATCGCGCAGAGGTCTCAATACTTCGGCAATGCCGAAGTTGACAGAAATCGTTAAAAGCGGACTTAATGGTCCGGTGAGATAGGATGCTCCGACGCAGGAGGCGCATCAGTCGAGTCACACGAACGATGCGCTTCGTACCTCAGCACATCATTCTATGGGCTGCTGGCTTACCGAGTACCAATCAGAGATTCAATCCTTTTAACCAATTCGTCATAATCATCCCCTTCCTTGACAACAAACAATGTCACATTATTTTGTTTTGCCAGCAATGTTTTTCTAGCATCGCGTATAACTGTTTCTTGATGCGCCACTTCACCACCAAAGAAATCCACAGGGATGAAATGCTGTTCACCGTGATACTCGACTGCAATATTCCATTCGGGTAGCCAAACATCAAAATGTTGCCGACCAAGCCACTCCGGTCGTCCATGCTGAATAACCTTGGTAGTATGGAATGAATTTTTTAGCATATTAAATAAGATGGTTTCTGAAACCCAACCTTCTCCTATACGCGGCACCCCTAGCTCTTCCCTTGCCAGATTCTCGGCTATCACATCCAAATCATTTATTATCCGAAATTTGTCAGGAATTGCGCCATAAAAGTAACAATCAAAAGATAGTGTTGGCGTGTGAGGCAAGGAAGAACGTGCAAACAGCTTTGGCCTGCATGGCCTACATCCACTTCTTATCCATGCTCTCAATAGGTCATGCCAATCTCCGTTTTTCCCGGAAAAATCATCAAACACGCTTTCAAGCTTGGTGATATATAGATCAGGACGCTCTTCAACAAAGCGTGTTCTACGTTTCCCAACCATGAGAACAACATCGAGAGGACTTGCTTTGTGCCCAATATGCCTCTGAATATTTAACCTAAGCCATGACAGACCATACTTGCCATATGCAATCTGTGGTGCAGTTTTCTCTAGATATTCTTCGTAGCGTTCTTCACAAAGAAGGCATTCGTGCGCAAGATACTCACAATGCGCCTTGAAAGTCGAATCCTCCCGATACAAAGCGGAAATTTCCAATAATCGCTGCCTCAATCTTGGCAGATCAACATCGGCCAACATGGAAACAATCTCCAAAACATAGTAACGACAATACGCACTCCATTGACCAACAGGTAGATACAAATTCTTATCTAAGCTGCGTTTTAACACGTCATAAAACGACTTTTGTGCACCACTCCAATATGATGGATCTTGAAATTCATTATCAAACGGAGGTACGCCATCAACTGGTGATGCATCATGATTTACCCAGCGGTTGTTTTTTATGTTTCGAACCTTTTGAGAATATGACCTTGGATCATCCACTTTACCTTGGCATCTTGCTATTCTCTTATCCCAATCACCCAGCCATCCCTGGCTCTTGGCCTTAGAGCACAGATCCACGACATCGCTATAACGACGCTCACTTTCGCGAATTATGGCAAGACGTTTAAATCCGTTATGAATTCTAAATGGGTAATCAATGCCAATCAGCCCCTTGTTTTTCATAGCAACGGTATCGGAAATGGCAATTTGATTATTGCAAGCATCCTCAATAAACCTGTCATGGCCAATGTCGCTTATTGGAGAATAAAATTTATCAATTATTTCCTGACAAACCAGATGGATCTGCGCAATAGTGAAGCCTTCGTTTTTCATGAGATCCATTATGTTTACAGATCCATCCCAGCTCGCCGACTCATTAGGTTGAGGTAGAGCCATACTTGGTGATAAGTAGCTTGGATTGCCTTTGCTCTCGCATATTTTTATATATCTATACAAGAAATCACCCACGCCACTTATTTCAAAAACATGTTCGAGCTGAGATTTCTTTTCTAAGGAGAATTCAAACCATAAATTAGAATTAAACCAAGAAAGAACATGATTTGACTTATTTATGTAATCCATGCGCAAATCTCACAATCATATTTATGAATATGTAAATATATAAAAGTTCAACATCCGACGACCGAGGTATAGGAAAAATAGCGCCATCTTTACCTCATATTAAGCATGTTAACGCAGTCCAATAGCCCAATAAGATACTTGGAGGAAGTTTTTCTACAGCTTCGGTGAATGGCAGCTTACAATCTTTCTGTAGTCATTCATGTTATCCGCCACGATAGGCAGATCCTGGCTGGTTGTACTCAGTAATTATGTAACGGCAATGCCCGCTTCGGCTGGTCAGTGGTCAGTCGAGGAGCTGGCCACGACCGGCGGCAACGGGTCGATGGCAGCCATTTTGGACAAAAAACATCCGATACCGTCCGTCAGATTATATCTGAACCACTTAATGCACTCAGGGAGTAATGGCAGTGCAATGATGCCTTGGAATGCAAAAGACCCGCATCGCGGGTCTTTATATAGATGCTCCCCCAGTCGTCAGGGGATAGCTATCACAAAGGCATCACTTGCTGTCGTTACACTGCCTCTGACTCAACAGCGGCCTTCTTGGCACGTGGCTTACGACGCGCTGTTTTCTTGGTCTTGTTTTTGAGGTCATAGGCCTTTTCCCATTTCTTCGTAAAGGCTGCCACTGCTTTGGCCTTAGCCTCTACCCTGTTCTTGATTACCGCAACATCTTTCAGTGCGGCTTTGAGCTCAGCCTTAGCTTCTGTCACAGCAGCCTTAGCCGTCTTGATTGCGGCCATGGCGCTTGCTTTTGAAGCTTTCGCCTTTACGACGGCATTTTTTGCGGCGGCGCTTTTCTTGGTTTTGGCATTGGCAGCTGCCTTCTTGACACCCTCAACTGTGGCATCTTTCTTTGCCATCACTTTGGCTAACGCTGCGCTGGCATGTTCTTCAGCCTTGGTCGCTTTCGTCGCCGCAGCAATCGCGGCCTTATGTGCTGCATTGATCGGCGCCTCAGCCAATACTTGGGCTGGTGATGCCATTACCTTCCGGCGACCTTTGGCGAGAACCTTCTTTTTTACTGCTGTCTTGACCATTAATTAATTCTCCGTTGTATTTTAATAAGTTAGCAAAACATTCTAACGCACATTCTATATGTAAATGAATAAAAGCTGTCAAACAGTGTGAGACCGTTACCAGCAAACAGCGCCCAACCGTTGGCAACCAGAATCACCCGAAAATCACGACTGGTTTAGGTTTCAGCCTATGACAGCCATGCCATTTTCCATGCTGACGCTGGAAATAAATCGACGCTGATTGGCCCCAGGTGCATTTATTGATCGCGAAACTGTAAGTATCTGTTCAAATACCCCCCGCTGGTCCCGTTAGTCGGATTCAACCACAAATCCACCAGACTCATAGAGAACACTGTTCTCGTCGTCTTCGAGGCATACCACTACCATTTGCCCCCCGCCGCCTTCAATCATGTTAATGGCCTCTACCAATGCGGTTCTGTCCCCCACGAGCCGTTGGTGCTCATTAATGCCACCAATGCCCAGATAGGTAATACGGTATGCGGTGTTTTCGTCCATTTTATGGATTCCTCTCTTGTTTAAGTGTGTTTGAAGTTGTCTCAATCGTGCCTCGGCCTGGTCGAGCTTCGCTCTGTCCTGGTCATGGCGGGCCTTCACGTTTGCCATCTCGGCCAGCATGTTGGCGATGCGGGCA
>CAMTXZ010000081.1:0-4294 GCA_947085765.1 uncultured Chromatiaceae bacterium
ACGGCGCGGCGGCCAGCAGGATCAGACCGGCGATGTAGCTGTCGAGCTGATCCGCAGGCAACAGCGGCGCAAAAAGATGGCGGATAAAGAGCCAACCGAGCAGCGCCATGGAGAAGGGTTTGACCAGCCAGTTAACAAACAGTGTTACACCGATGCCGCGCAGATGTTGCCGTACCTGATGCAGCGCGGCAAAGTCGATCTTCATCAGCATCGGGATGATCATCACCCAAATCAATAGCCCGACCGGCAGGTTGACCTGTGCCACCTCCAGCCGGCCGATAGACTGAAAAAGGCCCGGCAGAAACTGCCCCAAGCCGATACCGGCGATGATGCAGAGAAACACCCACAGCGTCAGGTAACGTTCGAACAAGTTCATCGACGTGGCGACCTTATTTTAACTATCCACCAACTATTGAAATAATAGTTACGAAAAAAGCGTGCCGATACGATCCAGCTCCGCCTTCAGATGAACGGGATCATTTTTCAACACGTCCAGCGGCAGCGCCAGGAAGGTCTCAATACGGGCGCGCAGGATGCGATAGGCCTGCATGAAGGCGGCATCGATCTCGGCATCGGTGCCGGTGGCGTGAGCTGGATCTTCCACCCCCCAATGGCTGCGAATGGCTGGGCCGAGATAGGCTGGGCAGGTCTCGCCCGCCGCGTTGGCGCAGACGGAGATGACAATATCCGGCGTCTGCGGCAGATCGTCCCACGACTTGCTGTGCAGGCCTTCAGTCGAGATCCCTTCACGGGCCAGCAGTGCCAGCGAGCGTGCATGGACCTGGCCGGTCGGTTTGCTGCCAGCGCTCATGGCGCGCCAGCCCGCCGGGGCAAGGTGGTTGAAGGTGGCTTCCGCCAGGATCGAACGGCAGGAGTTGCCGGTACAGAGCATCAGTATGTTCATATTTTTGCCTTAGTTATGGTTTGGGTAAATTGGGGGAATCAGACTCTGGCTTTGGCGCTGCCACCGTTGATGCCAGTCGTATCTCGGCGCACTGTTCCGGGTGACCGGCGCAACACTCCTCGGTGAGGTAGGTAATAAGGTCGAGCATCAGCGGAATATTGGCGCGATAACGCTGGTAACGCCCCTCTTGCTCAACCGTTGCCAGACCCGCCTGGGTCAGCGTTTTAAGATGGAATGAGAGATTGGTCGGCGGCAGACCAAGCGTGGTGGCAATCTCACCCGCCACCATGCCCTCACGCCCCTGTCTGACAAGCAGACGATAAATATCCAGACGCACGCCGGAGGAGAGCGATTCAAAGATTGGGATTGCAGTTATCTTTTCCATACTTCAACTATACAACAATAGTTGAAGTAATAAAACTAAAACCAGCTCGATCACAACCAGGCAATAGTTAATTCAGGGGAGGGTTATTTAACCGGCGTGACGTAAACAGCGTCATTGAAGAAGAGATCCCAGCGGTCACCACTCCAGTAGAGGTAACCGTCCGCCATGCTGGCGCCACCATCCAATATCACCTTGCTCTTATCTATGGTGAACTCGACCAGCGCATTTTTGCCGGCATTACACATGGCGCCGCCGTAGGTAGCCTGAACAATCCAGGAGGCAGGACTATCGCTGGCGGTGGTATCGGTTGTGATCGCCAGCTCATCTTTGGTGATGGCAGCCGTATCCTCGAGGGCTATCAAAAAGTCGGTATTGATGTTGGCAAAGAGCGGGTGGTTACTGTTCTGCGCAGGCACACCACTGATCTCCAGCGGTGCGCAGCCATTGCCCGGGGTAACGGAGATGCCATAACGTTTGGGGGTGGCCTCTGCCAATGTTCTGGCCAGCGAGATACCCGTGCCACCCAGCCCAACCACACCGATCCCGGCGCTGATGGCGGCGTCGTAGAGATTGAGCATAACGGCGCTGGAGACAAAATCACTGGCCAATACCACCACCTCATACTTGGAGATATCGCCGATTATGCCCGCCGGTGTCTGCCAGGTATTGGTAGCCAGCGCCGAAGTGGCGCCGATGTCAGCGGACCAATAGAGATCCACCACACCCCGACGCAGGTCGAGCCAGGCAAGCCGGCCATTGCCTGCCTGTGGGCGGGTCTGAGCGGTGGCATCACTAGTGACTCGCTGCTCACTGGCAGTGGCGAAGGAGTAGGCGTAGACGTCGTAGTTACCATTGCGCAGATCCTGCCACGTCACCAGCTCGCCGGATATCTGCGGCAGGGTCTGATCAGTGGTATCGCTGGTCAGGCGTGTCTCAGTGGCAGTGGCAATATCGTAGGCATAGATATCAAAGTTGCCATTCCGGTTATCCTGCCATACCACCCGGTTGCCCGAGATGCGCTGATGGCGCTGCTGGCCGGGCTGAAGCGCGACGTTGATCAGGGTATCGCTGGAGAGACGATAGGCGTAGATATCATCATCCACACCATTGCGGTTATCGAGCCACACCACGTAGTCGCCATCGAGCTGCGGCTGGTATTGGCTACTGGTGGGCGTGCCGCTGGTGATGTTTTTCTTGATACCAGTAGAGATCTGGTAGCGGTAGATGTCGTTGTAGCCATTCTGATAATCCTGCCAGACGATAAAATCCCCCGACACCTGCGGATACCACTGGTCGCCCGCGCCGGTCTCCACCGGATAGACCGTGCCACCCGCCCCTGCCAACTGGAAACGGTAGATATCCGCCGTGCCACCACGCTGGTCGTACCAGACTACATTAGCGCCATCGGTCTGTGGTGCGAGCTGGTTCTGCGCCGCCGTTGAGATGGGGAATACACTCTTGGTGGAGATCTGATAACCGTAAATATCAGCATTGCCGTTGCGATAATCCTCCCAGACGATATAGTCACCGGCAATGCTGGGCAGCCACTGTTTGCCCGCCGCCTTGGTCACCGCAAACTCGGTATTGGTCGATATTCGATAGGCGTAAATGTCGAGATTGCCATCATCCACCCCGCTGCGGTTATCGCTCCAGACGATGTAGTCCCCCGCCATCTTCAGATCATCGGAAACCGCATAGTGGATATAAGGAACGTCCACCACCTCCATGTTGCGCTCGCGCAGAAAGTCGGCAAGTTTAGGGGCAAAGGCATCACCGACGACCAGCACCTTGGTCGGCGGTATCGCGGGGGGCGGCGGTTCTTCATTGAGCGCAGTCCCTCGCAACGGCTCAAAGTTATTTGAGCAGCCCGTCAGCAGCAGCAATAGAAAAGTAAAACTGAGTATACGTATCGACATGGAGGCTTATTTCAACCAGGGGTAGCACCTAATTCAATGTCGGCACTGTATCACATTCCCTTTGGTTCTATGGGTAGCGGCAAGAGCCGCAGGCGCCGAGCTATCAAGCGCCGGGACAGCAAACCTTTTTGTGTTCAAAAAGTGACATATTGGCTATAAGATGGCCCGCTATGTCTACACTTACCGACCCCAACCTCTGGCCCGACCGCTACGGCGACATCCTCTACCGCCACGCCCTGTTCCGGCTGCGCGACCCAATGGCGGCCGAAGAGATGGTACAGGAGACCTTTCTTGCCGCACTCCAGGCGCGCGACCGCTTTGCCGGCAACTCCTCGGAGAAGACCTGGCTGGTGGGCATCCTCAAACACAAGATCATTGACCATCTGCGCAAAACAATCCGCGAACGCCCCCACGATGAGCAGCAGCAACCCTTTGACAGCCTGGAAGAGGAGAGCTTTGATGGCCGTGGCCACTGGCAGATCAATGTCAAGCGCTGGTCCAACCCCGACAGCTCGCTGGAGAACGAACAGTTCTGGCAGACGCTCAACGATTGCGTCAGCCGCCTGCCGCCACGCATGGCCACACTCTTCATCATGCGTGAGATAGACGGTCTGGAGAGTGAGACAATCTGTCAGGAAATGGCCCTCTCCTCGACTAACAATCTCTGGACCATGCTCTCAAGGATGAGAATGCGATTGCGCCAATGCCTGGAGCAGAACTGGTTTGGAAATAGGACAAGGTAAAAAATCATGTTGAACTGTAAACAGGCCACCCGCCTCGTCTCCCAGAGCCTCGAGCACAAACTCGGCCTGGGCCAGCGTCTGAACCTGAAGCTGCACTTGTTCATCTGCCACTTATGCCGCAACTACGCCCGCCAGTTGCGGTTTATGCACCTCATCGCCCCCGCCATTGACGCCCACATCGAAGGGCAGGATGAACAGCAGCTCACGCCCGCAGCCAAGATCAGAATCCAGGCCGAGATGAAACGTCGCCAGGAGTAAATTATTCTATTGGAGGGTCGCTCGAAACACTGCATACTCGCCGCACCACAATCAGTGGTTATCTGGTCAATGCGTTCATGCACACCGC
>CAMTXZ010000082.1:0-1370 GCA_947085765.1 uncultured Chromatiaceae bacterium
ACCGCTCAAAAAAGGGGAATCACTTTGGGAGCGAACGTTTATAGATTTGGAATTAATTGCGCAGGATAAGGACTTGGTGAAATCATTTTTCAGAAACGAAGCGGTATCCTTTGCTGCTGACTAGTTAGTAAACTACTGTCCCAGCCACCACTGACTATTTTTGCTGCCTCAACGCTGGCCAGCAATTTACCTTCCAATCCTCGCGCGTTATCTGTCCACCACTCATCGCAGAACGGCCGCCCAGCGGTACCGGCATCGAGATCCGGCTGGGAATAGTTGTCACGGGCAACCACATACGGCCATCCTGGCACGGGCTTTTCTGCTTGCAATCCGCATCCACCTGCCGTAGTGCTGCAGCTGGTGGATTTATCAAATTCCTTGTAGAAACCATCTGTCTCAAGATAATAATGTGAACCGATAAAATAGGGATCTGTGGCATCGTATTCGGCATTATTTGTCAGAAAATTACGCAGTGAATTGACCACATAGTCGTGGCGTTCGCCGCCGCGCATCGCCGCCATGAATTTAGACTTGGCCGGCAAAAAACACTCATTGGCAAAGCGTCCATATTCACCCCGGATGGCGTCATCCTTGAGCGTGAGATTGCGCAACTGCTGATCCAGTCCCTTAATGTCGCCAAAACATCTAAACGACGATGTGGCTGCATGATTGATGCCCGAGGAGATGGACAGTGCCAGCCACCAGAGGATTGGGATGCGGGTGTCATTGCCCGCTAAGGCGCCATCGTACGTAGTCCCGGTATTGCCGCCCTCAACATCTCGTTTGGTCACCTGATTTCCACCGCTGTCAGTGCAGGCGACAGTGTAATGCACCTCATTCAACGCCAATGGTTTGAACGGCAGTACCGCTATGCAGAACACAATAGTGATGGAGAGGATGCTCCAGGTCATGCGACGTTGCGACGTGACCGACGCCGGCTTGTCGTCCTGAGACAGATAGGGGTCACGCCAATTTTTATACAGCACCATCAAAAAAGGTAAGTAGAGAATGCCGGTAATATTGAATAGTTCATAGAGCGTGTTGTAAAACGACCACCCGAACATGGTGGTGTAAATTTCGAGATACGACCCGACATTCATTGCCCTATCCACCTATCAATAAGGGGTTCGTGAATTCGCTGAACCAAAAACAATTCAACAAAACTCAACAACCCCAACATCAACCAGCGGCCGGCAACAACCCGTGCCAGATGCGCCTCTGACCAACCGTTGCGTTGTGACAGCCAGACATTGATCTCTACCCAATAAAAGGTCAGCCCAGCGATGAAACTGAGTCTGACAATGACCCACCATTCACCAAAGGTGCGCAACCCCAGTTTAATGCTGTGCAGGCGGTCCAACGACAACAGA
>CAMTXZ010000083.1:0-6450 GCA_947085765.1 uncultured Chromatiaceae bacterium
ACGATCTACTGATGTTGTCACGCATGGAGACCGAACAGCGCCTTGGCAAACAGGAACAGGTCAATGTGGGCGAAATGTTGCAAACCATCCAGACCGCCGCCCTGGCGCTGGGACAGATAAAGCAGCAGCAGATCATCATCGAGGCCGATGAGCGGCTCCAGCTAAAGGGCAATCGTACCGAACTCTACAGCGCCTTCTCCAATCTGGTCTTCAACGCGGTGCATTACACCCCTAACGAAGGCATCATCACCATCCGTTGGTACCATGATGACACGGGCGCCCACCTCAGCGTACTGGATACCGGCATCGGTATCGCCCCCCAACACATCAGTCGCATTACCGAGCGTTTTTACCGTGTTGATACCGGCCGCTCACGCGATACAGGTGGCACCGGCCTGGGGCTAGCCATCGTCAAACATGTATTGCAACGCCATAAGGGACAGCTGCGTATCTTCAGCCAGGTCAATCGTGGCAGCACCTTCACCTGCGACTTTCCACTGAGCCAGACTGCTCAGCAACAGACACTGGCCAAGGTTGCCAGTTAAACGCCGCAGCCGCGCTGTAATAAAACTTTAACAGTAGTGTCACACTGCCTTCATAGCCAAATTGCACACTGCTCACCACTGACATTCAGTAACCAGACTTCGTCTATCACCACTAGGAGTTAACTTGATGAAATTACGTACCGCTCTGTTTGCGACAGTAGCAAGCTTCGGCCTGGTCTCTGCCGCCTATGCCGAAGTAACCCTGGATCCAAAGCTGCCCGACTACAAAAAAGCCAGCGGCATCTCCGGTAACATCTCCAGCGTTGGCTCCGATACCCTGGCCAACCTGATGACGCTCTGGACTGAAGAGTTCAAACGTGAATATCCAAACGTCAACCTACAGGTCCAGGCAGCGGGTTCATCTACCGCCCCCCCCGCCCTGACCGAAGGCACCGCCAACTTCGGCCCCATGAGCCGCAAGATGAAAGACAATGAAATTAAAGCCTTCGAAAATAAACACGGCTACAAACCGACTGCTATTCCGGTTGCCATCGACGCCCTGGCTGTTTATGTACATAAAGACAATCCCATCAAGGGCATGACCATCGCTGAAGTCGATGCCATTTTCTCCAGCACCCGCAAGTGTGGTAACAAAGAGGCCATCAATAACTGGGGGGATATCGGTCTGACTGGCAGTTGGTCCAACCGCGACATGCAGCTCTTCGGTCGCAACTCTGTCTCCGGCACCTACGGCTTTTTCAAGGACCATGCTCTTTGTAAAGGTGACTTTAAAAACACCGTCAATGAACAGCCCGGTTCGGCCTCTGTCGTGCAATCGGTATCCGCCTCACTCAACGGCATCGGCTATTCCGGCATCGGCTACAAGACCTCCGGTGTTAAGGCACTGCCACTCGCCAAAAAGGCTGGCGCACCGTTTGTAGAAGCCAACGACGAAAACACCATCTCTGGCGACTACCCGATGTCACGTTTCCTCTACGTCTATGTCAACAAACATCCAAACAAGCCTCTCTCACCACTGGATAAAGAGTTTGTCAAAATGATACTTTCCAAAACCGGTCAAAATGTCGTCATCAAAGATGGCTACATCCCAGTACCTGCCAAAGTGGCGGAAAAGGCGCTGAAGAGCATCGAATAAACACCGGCACCGCTACAGTAGTTAAAGGCCCCGCACTGCGGGGCTTTTTTATTTCTGATATTCTTTGCCCACAAACAGCACTCCATTCATCCAGCCGGGAACCGACATATGAACTTCGAGAAGGTAGTTTTTGGTTTTTTCATAGTGCTCGCCCTCACTGTCAACTTTGGTTTTGTGCTTGGCGACATCGACAATCCGATGCACCACAATGTTTACGAGCTCTTCGCCGCACTTGTTATCAGCCTGATCGCCACCATTCTGAAGTTTGGTGAGCGCACCCAGATGGGCGCAATACTGCTGGCCACCAGCCTGGTCGCCGATCTGCAACTGATCATCGCCGCCATCATCTGGGGCGCCGCCGTCTATATCACTGAAGTCGGGCTGAGCAGCCACGTCATGAGTTCGATCGTCTCTCTCGCCGCCGGTGCGCTACTGGCCAATCTCACCTCGGTCATATTGTTGATCATTGAAACCGTCACCCTGCGCCGCTGATGGCTGGCCACTATGCGCAGAGCCGTGCCTTCTCGCTGATTTTACGGCGCATGCGGGCGCCGCTGATCATGCTGATTATCGCCTACGCCGTTTCAGTATTAGGGTTTGTGCTGATTCCAGGCATAGACGATCAGGGCCAACCCTGGCAGATGGGATTTTTCCACGCCTTTTATGTTGTCAGTTACACCGCCACCACCATCGGCTTTGGTGAATTGCCCTACCCGTTTACTGACGGACAACGCTTTTGGGCACTGGCCACTGTCTACATCACCGTTATCTCCTGGCTCTACGCCATCGGTACCATCCTCACGCTAGTCCAAGACCCGACCCTTAAACGGACCCTGACTGAAAACCGCTTTGCCAACAACGTCAGGCACCTGCGACAACCGTTTTACATTGTCTGCGGCTATGGCGACACCGGCACACAAGTGGTCAAAACATTAACCGAGCGCAACATACAAGCAGTTGTCATCGACACCCGCCAGGGACGCATTGATGAACTGCTACTGGATGAATTGCGCATCTATGTGCCGGGGCTGTGTGCCGATGCCGGCGATCCACACATCCTGCGCACCGCCGGACTCAACTCCCCCTACTGCATCGGCCTGCTGGCATTGACCGACGATGACCATAGCAACCTTGAGGTCGCCATCACCAGCAAATTGCTCAACCCCAACCTGCGGATCATCTGTCGCGCCGAGACCAAAGATACCCAGGCCAACATGGCCTCATTTGGTACCGACCACATCATCAACCCCTATGAAGCCTTTGCCGAACAGCTCTCCATCGCCCTGCACTCGCCCGCCATGCATCTGATTTATGAGTGGCTGACTCAGCCCCCACACACCGCGCTTTTCGCCTGTGAAGAGCCACCCCATGGACTCTGGATCATCTGTGGTTACGGCCGCTTTGGCAAAGCAATGGAGCGATATCTGAAGTTTGAAGGGATCTCCACCATCATCGTCGAGGCCGATCCAGAAAAGACCGGCTGCGAGGATCACTGCATCAAGGGGCGCGGCACCGAGGCCGTCACCCTGCGCGCCGCCGATATCGACAAGGCTATAGGCATCATTGCTGGCACCGACGATGACGCCAACAATCTTTCAATCCTGATGACCGCCAAAGACCTCAACCCCAACATCTACACCGTAGTGCGGCAAAACCGGCGCAGCAACAGCGTCATCTTCGACGCCGCCGACACCAATATGGTAATGCAGTACAGTATCATCCTCAGCCTCAAGATTCAGGCGCTGCTCACTTCACCGTTACTGAGTGACTTCCTGCGTCTGGCGCGCCGCCACAACAACAGCTGGGCCGAAGCACTGACACGTAAACTGCGCAGCCTGACCAACAACAAAGCACCGGATATATGGACAGTCTCCATCGACGCAATAACATCACCCACACTCATCGAAGCGATAAACCAAGGTGAAGATATGCGCCTAGGCCATCTCACCAGCGACCCACGCCATCAGCAGAGTCAACTCCACTGTCTGCCGCTGCTACTCAAACGGGGTGATGACTTCATGCTGCTACCGCAGGTGGAAGACCCAATTCAAAGCGGTGATCAGATACTCTTCTGCGGCCGCGAAGAGTGTAGCCGACTGATGGAGTGGACCCGGCAAAACTACAACACCCTGCGCTACATCATCACCGGAGAGAACCGTCCCGATGGTCACATCTGGCGCTGGCTTGCCAAACAACGCCAGGGCGTGATCTCCCGTCACCAGTAACCAGTAACCAGTAACCATCGAAGAACCGCGTACCCAAAGCACTACGTGGGGCAGCAACCGTGTTCCAAGTCAAGCGCTTTTGGGGCTCCACGGAGTATTGTTTTTCAACATGGAGTTCATAATGGTCAGTAACTTTCTCATGCAAGCAACAATCACGACTTTAGGGGGTTTACCCGCCTTTTTCAGTCGCTGCGCGAATGCCTTGATCGTGTCGTTGCACCGTATTGCGGAGATGGCAGCCATGTATAAAACCGCACGTACATCAGCTCGCCCACCCCAAATGAAGCGCTTCCCATGATGTTTTCCACTGTCATTGGCAAGCGGCGCAACACCGGTTAAGGCGGCAATCTCACGGCGATTCAGCATCCCAAGCTCAGGGCATTTCGCTAACAGGGTCAGGGTGGTTACAGCGCCCACCCCAGGAATGCCACGCAACAAATCGTCCTTCGCTCGCCACGCCTCCGATTCACGCAAACGTTTGGTCAAGTCGGTGTCGATTCCGGCAATCCGTTTATCCAGCCATGCGATGTGTTTGTTCAGATCCTTTTGCACTGGTTTGGATGCCGCTGTACCGAGACGGAGAGTCTCTTGAACTCGAATGCCGAGGGCCTGCCCCACGTAGTGCTTTGGGCATCAACTGACGCCGTCTGTTCACCATGTCATTCAAGGCGCGGGTATCCTCATCCTTAAGCGCTCGGGCTAGTGGTCGAATCGCTTTGGCAAACGCCGCCAGCACCGCAGCGTCAACCTGATCCGTCTTGGCCAACTGCCCCGTGGCTTTGGCGAAGTCACGGGCTTGGCGCGGGTTAATGACAGCGACCGGCAATCCCTTGCTGGCCAGTTCAGTCGCGATACGGACTTCCAATCCGCCCGTCGCTTCGATCACGATCAACGTCGGGCTGACTTCTTTCAGGCGGATGACAAGCTGCTTGATTCCAGCCTCATCGTAAACAACATGCAACGTCTGTACTGCGGGCTCGATGCATACGTCCAATGTGGATTTGGACACATCTATGCCGACAAACTTCTCCACTATCGTTTCATTCATGGCACCCATCCTTGCAAAAATGCGGGCTTATTGGCCCAAGCAACCGTTCGGGTTATCAGTGAAAAAACGGCACGACGCTCCTCGCTGCCCCACGGGCTTGGTGTCCCAAGGCTCAATCAAGCTGTCGTGCCGTGCCAGATAGAATTAACTAACAAAAAACTAACCCTTGTCCAGCAAAACGAAACATACAAGGCTCTTTGTGCTGAGCCTGTCAAAGGGCTGATGATGCAGGCACTAAACCATCACACCTCTTTCACCTGACTGCCAGACTGGCTGGCAGGCTGACAAACACTACCCGCCAATCGATTAACACCACTCACCAACGCCTTGATAGAGGCCGTCACAATATTGGTATCGATGCCCACCCCATAACGCTCCTCACCACCTGCACCTGGTGTCAACTCCATAAAGGCACAGGCCTGGGCATCACCCGCCTCACGGCTCGGGCTGGTAGAGCGCTCCTCAAAACTGCGCACCTGAACATCAATGCCGATGGTTTGAAAGGCGTGTACGGTGGCATCTACCGGGCCGTTACCCTCTCCTATCAAGAGATGGGAGACACCATCGATCTCAACAGCAATACGAATCCCCTGCGCTGCGCCATGTTCAAAAAGATGGTGTTCGACATAACGCAGCGGCTGCTCTGGTTCCAGATAGCTGCGCGAAAAGAGTTGCCAGATATCCGCTGCCGTCATCTCACCCCCATGACTATCGGTATAGCGCTGCACCTCGCCAGAAAATTCCACCTGTAACCGGCGCGGCATCACCACCCCATATTCGGTCTCAAGCAGATAGGCGATGCCACCCTTGCCCGACTGGCTGTTGACCCGGATCACCGAATCGTAACTGCGCCCCACATCCGCCGGATCGATGGGCAGATACGGCACACTCCAGAGCGCGTCAGATTGCTGCGCGGCAAACCCCTTCTTGATCGCATCCTGATGTGAACCCGAAAAGGCGGTAAAGACCAGATCACCCACATAAGGGTGGCGCGGGTGGATTGGCAACTGGTTGCAGTGCTCCACAGTACGAGCCACGGCGTTGATGTCAGAAAAATCCAACCCCGGCGCAACCCCCTGGGTATAGAGATTCAGCGCCAACGTCACGATATCAACGTTACCGGTCCGTTCACCGTTACCAAACAGACACCCCTCAACACGATCCGCGCCCGCCATCAAACCGAGTTCGGCAGAGGCCACCGCCGTGCCACGATCATTATGCGGATGCAGACTCAAAATCACACTGTCGCGACGCGCCAGGTGACGATGCATCCACTCGATCTGATCGGCATAGATATTGGGCGTTGAAACCTCCACCGTGGTCGGCAGATTCAGAATCACCTTGTTCTGCGGCGTTGCACCCCACGCCGCCGTCACGGCATCACAGATCTCCAGCGCAAAATCAAGCTCGGTCGCGCTAAAGGTCTCCGGGCTATATTCAAGCTGCCACTCGGTATCAGGCTGCTCGGCCGCCAACGTCTTGATCAGGTTGACCGACGATACCGCCATCGCCACCACCTCCGCCTTGCTCAAACCA
>CAMTXZ010000084.1:0-8029 GCA_947085765.1 uncultured Chromatiaceae bacterium
CGTAGGCCTTGGACTCGCCACCAAATTTCTTTGACTGAGTCACGGTCAATGCCGCTGTCAACGTTGTCTTACCGTGATCGACATGACCGATGGTGCCCACGTTTACGTGGGGCTTAGTACGTTCAAACTTTGCCTTGGACACGGCTAATAACCCTCTTTAACTTAATCTCGTAAAACTAATTAGGCAGACTTCTTCATAACAGCTTCAGCAACGTTAGAAGGCGTCTCCATATATTTAGAAAATTCCATACTGTAAGTAGCACGACCTTGCGACATAGAGCGCAACGAAGTTGAGTAACCAAACATCTCAGCCAGCGGCACTTCAGCCGTTATCAACTTACCTGACGGTGAATCGTCCATACCCTGAATCAAGCCGCGGCGACGGTTAAGGTCACCGATCACGTCGCCCATGTAGTCCTCCGGACTCACCACCTCAACCTTCATGATAGGCTCAAGCAACACTGGACCACCCTTCAAGAAACCCTCTTTAAAGGCCATTGAACCGGCAATCTTAAAGGCATTTTCATTAGAATCGACATCATGATAAGAGCCGTCAAAAATGGAAACCTTCACGTCAACAACGGGGAATCCTGCCAGAGGACCACTGCGCATTGCCTCTTGAATACCCTTATCTACCGCAGGCACATATTCACGTGGCACTGTACCGCCAACAACATCGTTGACAAACTCATAACCGGTACCAGGCTCTTGCGGAAAGAGACGCAACCAGACGTGACCATACTGACCACGGCCACCGGACTGACGCACAAACTTACCTTCGACTTCGATTGGTTTGCGCATTGTTTCACGATAAGCAACCTGTGGCGCACCGACATTTGCTTCAACGTTATATTCACGTCTCATACGATCGACGATGATCTCAAGATGCAGCTCACCCATTCCAGAGATGATTGTCTGACCAGACTCTTCATCAGTATGAACGCGGAATGAAGGATCTTCCTGGGCCAACTTGGAGAGCGCCATGCCCATCTTCTCTTGGTCAACCTTGGTCTTAGGCTCAATCGCCACTGAGATTACCGGTTCCGGGAAGATCATGCGCTCAAGAATAATGATGTTACTTAGATCGCAAAGGGTATCACCCGTAGTGACATCTTTCAGGCCAACAGCTGCGGCAATATCGCCCGCACGAACCTCTTTGATCTCTTCACGGGTATTGGCGTGCATCTGCACCATACGACCAACACGCTCTTTTTTACCCTTGGTAGAGTTATAAACAGTATCACCTGCATTCACCACGCCAGAGTAACAACGGAAGAAGGTCAATGTACCCACAAATGGGTCAGCCGCTATCTTGAACGCCAGAGCAGAGAATGGCTCCTCATCTGAGCTATGGCGCTCAGCCTCAGTATTTGCAGCATCATCAAGGTTACCCCTGATGGCGATAACATCGGTAGGCGACGGCATATACTCAACAACCGCGTCCAACATCGCCTGCACACCTTTATTCTTAAAGGCAGAACCACACAGGGCCGGAACAATTTCACCCGCAACAGTACGGATACGAAGACCGCGTTTGATCTCTTCATTAGTCAGATCAGTAGTCTCGAGATACTTCTCCATCAGCTCTTCAGTAGCTTCGGCAGCAGCCTCAATCATCTTGTCGCGATATTCCTGGGCAATATCCTGAAGGTCAGCAGGGATCTCTCTGGCATCGTAAGTCATCCCCATGTCAGCCTCATTCCAATAAATGGCCTTCATGCGAATCAAATCAACAACGCCCTTGAAATTCTCTTCTGCGCCGATTGGGATCACAACCGGAACCGGCTTACCACCCAAACGATCTTCAATTTGCTTGACTACACGAAAGAAGTTGGCGCCGGCACGGTCCATCTTATTGATGAACGCCAGACGAGGAACGGCATACTTGTTAGCCTGACGCCAGACAGTTTCAGACTGCGGCTGAACACCACCGACCGCACAGAAAACTGCGCAAGCACCATCAAGCACACGCAAAGAGCGCTCTACTTCGATAGTAAAATCTACGTGACCCGGGGTGTCGATGATATTAATTCGGTGCTCGGGAAATTGCTTATCCATACCAAACCAGAAGCATGTAGTAGCCGCAGAGGTGATTGTAATCCCTCGTTCCTGCTCCTGCTCCATCCAGTCCATCGTTGCAGCGCCATCATGCACTTCACCGATTTTGTGCGACACACCAGTATAAAAAAGCACACGCTCTGTTGTCGTGGTTTTACCCGCATCAATGTGAGCCATGATGCCGATATTACGATAACGCTCTATTGGGGTTTTACGTGCCACCTTAGCCTTCCTCGATACACCAAACTGTTAAAGAACAAAAAAACAAAAAACTACCAGCGATAATGCGAAAACGCTTTGTTCGCTTCAGCCATGCGATGCACATCTTCACGCTTCTTCACGGCATTACCACGACTCTCCGCGGCATCCATAATCTCACCAGCCAGACGCAAACCCATGGACTTCTCACCACGAGAGCGGGCACAACTGGAAAGCCAGCGCATTGCCAGCGCCATACGACGAGCTGGACGCACCTCGATAGGCACCTGATAGGTAGCGCCACCGACACGACGAGACTTAACCTCGACCAGCGGACTGATATTGCTCAGCGCCTGTTCGAAAAGTTCCAGAGGATCCTTGCCTGAACGACCGGCAACGGCATCAAATGCACCATAAACAATACGCTCAGCTACGGCCTTTTTACCACTTTGCATTACTACGTTTACAAACTTTGCCAGCACTTCACTCTTAAACTTTGGGTCTGGCAAAATTTCACGCTTGGGGACTTCTCTTCTTCTTGGCATTGCTGCTACCTAATCTCTATTGAGTCTTAATAACAATTAACCCTTAGGGCGCTTTGTACCGTACTTAGAACGGCCCTGCTTACGATTCTGAACACCTGAAGTATCCAGCGTACCGCGCACCGTATGATAACGCACACCTGGCAAATCCTTTACACGACCACCACGAATCAAAACGACCGAATGCTCTTGCAGATTGTGACCTTCACCACCGATATAGCTACTTACTTCCATACCATTAGTGAGACGGACACGCGCCACTTTACGCAGCGCCGAGTTTGGCTTCTTCGGTGTGGTTGTATAAACACGAGTGCAGACACCGCGCTTCTGAGGACACGCCTGGAGCGCAGGCACATTACTCTTCTCTACCTGCCTAACTCGTGGCTTACGCACCAACTGATTAATTGTCGCCATTTAGACCACCTAAAATCCTGTTTCAAAGAATTAAAAAAACCTCTGTCGCCAGTGATATATCTCACACCGGCAACAAACGTTAAAAATATCATTGACATAGTCAATCTTGCAGGGCTGCGCACTTATCCCCTGCGATAAAAGAAGCGCAATTTTAGAGATGTGCATAGCTACTGTCAAGCACGTTCTAAAACTATTCCTGACACTTGCATTAATGCGGCGGCTGAGCAACCTCAAACCGCCACATTTTCAAACACCTACAGCTTAAAGCGCCTTGCTGAAGGCCTCCTCCACCTCGCTGGCAGTAGGTGCTGCATCAGACACACCGTTTGCCTTCGCATTGAGCTTCTCACGCTTGCGGCGACGCTCCTCATGGTAGGCCAGACCTGTACCCGCAGGGATCAGACGACCAACAATGACGTTCTCCTTCAAACCACGCAGACCATCCAACTTGCCGGAGACCGCTGCCTCAGTAAGCACACGGGTGGTCTCCTGGAATGACGCGGCCGAGATAAATGATTCGGTCGCCAGTGATGCCTTGGTAATCCCCAGCAACACCGGTGTATAGGTGGCTGGTAATTTACCCGCTACCGTCAACTTATCATTATCGTCAAGCACACGAGAACGCTCCAGCTGCTCGCCTCTCAGGAACTTACTGTCTCTTGCGCCGCTTATCTCAACCTTGCGCATCATCTGACGGATGATCACTTCGATATGTTTATCATTGATCTTGACGCCCTGCAGACGGTAAACCTCCTGCACCTCGTTGACAATGTACTCTGCCAACTCCGATACACCCAGGAGGCGCAAAATGTCATGCGGCACGGGTGGGCCATCAACAATAGTTTCGCCACTTTCAACATGCTCGCCTTCGAACACAGTGATATGACGCCACTTTGGAATCAGCTCCTCATGACGCTCACCATCCTTCTGGGTGATAATCAAACGACGCTTACCCTTGGTCTCCTTACCAAAACTGATAGTACCGCTAACCTCAGCCAGAACAGCCGGATCCTTCGGACGACGTGCTTCAAAGAGATCGGCGACACGCGGCAGACCCCCGGTGATATCGCGGGTTTTTGAGGACGCCTGAGGGATACGGGCCAATACATCACCCACACCCACCTGTGCACCATCTTCCATACCGACGATAGCGCCTGCTGGCAGGAAGTACATGGCAGGAATGTCCGTGCCTGCGATACAGAGATCTGAACCATCATCTGCCACCAGCTTCACCATCGGCTTCAGATCCTTACCAGCAGAACCACGCTGTTTTGGATCGGTCACAACACGGCTATTCAAGCCGGTAACCTCATCGGTAGTACGCTGAACGCTGACACCCTCGACAAAGTCGCTGAACTTGATGCGCCCAGCCACTTCGGTAATAACAGGATGGGTGTGCGGATCCCAGTTGGCTACAACCCGGCCACCAGTCACCAATGCACCATCATCGACAGACAGGACCGAACCGTATGGGACACGATAACGCTCACGATCACGTCCCTGATCATCGACAACAATCAACTCACCAGAACGGGACACCGCAACGTTATTACCACTGGCATGTTTAACCAGCTTGATGTTGTGCAGACGCACCGTCCCTTTAGACTTCACTTCCACATTATTTTCAGAAGCTGAACGGGATGCTGCACCACCGATATGGAAGGTACGCATGGTCAGCTGGGTACCAGGCTCACCGATAGACTGAGCAGCAATAACACCCACTGCCTCGCCGATATTAACCTGATGACCACGCGCCAGATCACGACCATAACAAGCCGCACAGATACCGTGGCGTGTATTGCAAGAGATTGGCGAACGTACTACAACCTGATCGATACTCTCTTCTTCGAGAATATCAACCCACGCCTCATCCAACAGAGTACCAGCGGCGACCAACACCTCATCAGAACCGCCCTTACGGACATCCTCGGCCACTACACGGCCCAATACTCGCTCACGCAACGGCTCAACCACGTCACCACCTTCAATCAATGGCATCATCAACAGGCCGTGAGTAGTGCCGCAATCATCCTCGGTCACCACCATATCCTGAGCCACATCCACAAGACGACGGGTCAAGTAACCAGAGTTTGCAGTCTTCAACGCGGTATCCGCCAAACCTTTACGCGCACCGTGAGTAGAGATGAAGTACTGAAGTACATTCAACCCCTCGCGGAAGTTAGCGGTGATTGGCGTCTCGATGATCGAGCCATCAGGCTTGGCCATCAGACCACGCATACCGGCCAGCTGACGTATCTGAGCCGCACTACCACGCGCGCCAGAGTCGGCCATCATATATATAGAGTTAAACGACTCCTGTTTAACGTCATTGCCATCTTTATCCTTAACAATGTCACTGCCCAGCTTGTCCATCATCGCCTTGGCGACACGGTCATTGGTGTGCGACCAGATGTCGACCACTTTATTGTAGCGTTCGCCATTGGTCACCAAACCAGAGATGTACTGATTTTCGATCTCCTTAACCTCTTTATCAGCCGCGTTGATGATCGCCTCTTTTTCGTCCGGGACCACCATATCATTCACGCCGATGGAGATACCCGCACGGGTTGAGAAGCTGAACCCGGTATACATCAACTGGTCAGCAAAGATTACGGTTGCCTTCAAGCCCAGACGGCGATAGCAAGTATTTACCAGCTTGGAAATAGCCTTCTTGGTCATGGTCTGGTTAAAGAGTTCAAACGGCAACCCTTTTGGCAACAGTTCCGCCAACAGCGCACGACCAATAGTCGTATCAACAATCTTGATGGCATGTATCAACTCGCCATCATCTTGCAGAACACTCTCTTTTAGGCGCACACGGACCTTGGCATGCAGCTCAACAACACGGCTCTCCCAGGCACGACGGACCTCGGCCAGATCAGAGAAGACCATTCCTTCACCCTTGGCGTTGATACGCTCACGGGTCATGTAATAGAGACCCAAGACCACATCCTGCGAAGGAACGATGATTGGTTCACCGTTGGCCGGCGAAAGTACGTTGTTAGTCGCCATCATCAAAGCACGCGCTTCAAGCTGCGCTTCGATAGACAGTGGCACGTGAACGGCCATCTGGTCACCGTCAAAATCAGCGTTATAGGCAGTACAGACCAACGGATGCAGCTGAATCGCCTTACCTTCGATCAGAATCGGTTCAAACGCCTGGATACCGAGACGATGCAAGGTTGGTGCGCGGTTAAGCATGTCCGGATGTTCGCGGATGACCTCTTCGAGGATATCCCATACCTCTGGGCCTTCGCGTTCGACCAGTTTCTTGGCCGCCTTGATAGTTGTGGCCAGGCCACGCAGTTCGAGTTTGCTGAAGATAAAGGGCTTGAACAGCTCAAGCGCCATCTTCTTTGGCAGACCGCACTGATGCAGCTTCAGGGTTGGTCCCACCACGATGACCGAACGGCCAGAGTAGTCGACACGTTTACCGAGCAGATTCTGACGGAAACGGCCCTGCTTACCCTTGATCATATCCGCCAATGATTTGAGCGGACGTTTGTTGGTGCCGGTAATCGCCTTACCACGACGACCATTATCCAGCAGTGCATCAACCGACTCCTGCAACATCCGCTTTTCATTACGCACGATGATGTCAGGTGCGTTCAGATCAAGTAGACGCTTGAGGCGGTTGTTACGGTTGATAACACGACGATAGAGATCGTTCAGATCGGAGGTGGCAAAACGACCACCATCCAGCGGCACCAACGGACGTAGTTCTGGCGGCAGTACCGGCAGAATCGTCATGACCATCCACTGCGGCTTGTTGCCGGAGTCGATAAACGCCTCCATCAACTTAAGACGCTTGGTGAACTTCTTGATCTTTGTCTCAGAGTTGGTATTGGGGATCTCTTCACGCAGCTTGGCAACCTCTTTCTGAAGGTCCATTTTGCGCAGCAGCTCAAAGATCGCCTCGGCACCCATACGGGCATCAAACTCATCACCATACTCTTCAATGGCATCAAGATAGGCTTCGTCAGTCAAGATCTGGCTACGCTCCAACTGCGTCATGCCAGGCTCGATGACCACAAATGCTTCAAAATAGAGCACCCGCTCAATTTCCCGCAGGGTCATGTCCAGCAGCAAGCCCATACGGGATGGCAACGATTTCAGAAACCAGATATGCGCAACAGGACTGGCCAGTTCAATATGGCCCATACGATCACGTCGCACCTTGGCCACGGTCACTTCTACGCCGCACTTTTCGCAAATCACACCGCGATGTTTCAGGCGCTTGTACTTACCACAGAGACACTCGTAATCCTTGACCGGGCCAAAAATCTTGGCACAGAAGAGTCCATCACGCTCCGGCTTAAAGGTGCGGTAGTTGATGGTCTCCGGTTTTTTTACTTCGCCAAACGACCATGAACGAATCTTTTCCGGTGAGGCAAGCCCGATCCGGATCGAATCGAACTCATCATTATGGCCCTGCTGCTTAAGTAGATTAAGTAGATCTTTCACGCTCTATCTCCTACGCAATATGTCACGCTATGCGCCAAATCAAATCAAGTCAAACATCGTATGCAAACAACAAGTTACAAGTTGTTGTTTTCCAGTTCGATATCGATACCCAAGGCCCTGATCTCCTTCAACAGTACGTTAAAGGACTCTGGCATGCCCGCCTCCATGCGGTGGTCACCATCAACGATGTTTTTATACATCTTGGTACGACCCGCCACATCATCCGACTTGACTGTCAGCATCTCCTGCAGAGTGTAGGCAGCACCGTATGCTTCCAGTGCCCAGACCTCCATCTCCCCGAAACGTTGTCCACCAAACTGCGCCTTACCACCCAGCGGCTGCTGGGTAACCAA
>CAMTXZ010000085.1:0-29714 GCA_947085765.1 uncultured Chromatiaceae bacterium
CGCGGTGGTTGTCGGATTGAAACCGACTCCTCAAATGTGGATGCCACCATTGAATCTCGTGTTGCCGCGATTGCCGCGCGCATTATGGGGGGCGAGCGCGCCAATGACAGTTGAGACTGATTTTTTTGGTGATATGGCGCAGCGCCTCCAGCGTCGTGGCGACAGTATCGCCCAACGTGTACCACTGGAGGTAACAGGAAAACTCACCCGCATGGTCGGACTCACGCTTGAAGCGGTTGGGGTGCGCGCAGTGATTGGCAGTCGTTGCCTAATCGTCAATGCCGGTGGTGAACCCGTTGAAGCAGAGGTAGTGGGATTCGCTGGCGACAAGACTTATCTCATGCCCATCGGTGATATTCGCGGCCTGATGCCCAACGCCACCGTCATTCCCACCCACGGTGTCTGTTCGGCACCAGCAGGAATGTCGCTGCTGGGGCGAGTCTTGGATGGTTCTGGCAAACCACTCGACAACCTGGGACCGATCGAGGCCGAGGCGCAGGTTTCACTGACCGGTAATTTCATTAATCCATTAAGCCGTCACCCGATTGAAGAACCACTTGATGTTGGTGTCGGCGCCATCAATGCCCTGTTAACGGTGGGCCGTGGTCAGCGCATGGGGCTGTTTGCCGGCAGTGGTGTGGGCAAGAGTGTCTTGCTGGGCATGATGACCAAATACACCACCGCCGATGTCATTGTGGTGGGGCTGATTGGTGAGCGTGGCCGTGAAGTCAAAGAGTTTATTGAAAAGATCCTCGGCCCAGAAGGGCGCGCCCGTGCCGTGGTGGTAGCAACACCGGCCGACAATTCACCGCTGATGCGCATGCATGGCGCCATGCTCTCCACCAGTATTGCGGAATATTTTCGTGATAAGGGCAAACATGTACTGTTGCTGATGGATTCGCTAACCCGTTACGCTCAGGCGCAACGCGAAATTGCCCTGGCCATCGGCGAGCCGCCCGCTACTAAAGGGTATCCACCCTCTGTCTTTGCCAAGCTGCCACAGCTGGTGGAACGTGCCGGTAATGGCACCGAGGGTGGTGGCTCGATCACCGCTTTTTATACGGTGTTGACCGAAGGGGATGACCAGCAAGATCCTATCGCCGATGCTGCCCGCGCCATCCTTGATGGTCACATTGTGCTGTCACGTAATCTGGCAGAGATGAGCCACTATCCCGCCATCGACATTGAGGCATCAATCAGCCGTGTGATGAATGAGATTGTGACCCCGGAACATCTCGCCAGTGCCCGCCGCCTCAAACAGCTCTACTCCAGTTACCAGCAGCATCGCGACCTGATCAGCGTCGGCGCCTACAGCAAAGGCAGTAATCCGGCAGTGGATGAAGCGATCGCCTATCACCCCAAAATAATGGAGTTTCTGGCACAAGGCTTTAATGAATCGGTACAGTTTGATGAGAGCCTGGCAGGGTTGGAACAGCTACTCCATAAAAATGCCGTGGAGAAGCGGGTGGCGCCCGCATGAATAGACAGCGCCATCGATAACAATGGATAACTCAAAACGGTTTAAACCAATTGTTGATCTAGCCCACGACGCAGAGCGTCAGGCAGCCCGAGCGCTGGGCACGGCGCTGCAGCGGTTAAACGAAAGCAAAGAGCAGCAGCGTCAGTTATATAGTTACCGCGACGAATATGCGCAACGTCTACAGCAGGCAGGTAATGAAGGCATTAGTGGACAGAAGCTTAACGAATATCGCCACTTCATGGCCAAGATTGACGCCGCGATCACCAGCCAAATGGCGGTTGTTGAAAAGGCACAGGTGATACTCGATGAAAAAAAACAGTTCTGGTTTGCCAAGCGCGGCCGATCCAAGGCATTAGACAGCGTGCTCGACCACTACCTGGAACAGGAGCGACGTGACCTGGATAGACGCGACCAGCGAGAACAGGATGATCGCGCTGGCCGTAATGGCCAGGAGTCAGGGAATGAGTGAGTGCTGATTGGTCGTATCTCAAATGTATACATGTCAACGCACTGAAAAAATCCCAGAGAATACCGATAGCCCAGGCCGATTAAACGGCTAGAAACCTATAACACCCCCCTGTTATATGCCGCTTGTAATAAACAGTTGACCCCTTCCTATATTTTTTGGCACAGCAGTTGCTATTACTCAGTTATGTAAATTACTGAGTATCGGTGGCTCTATCATTATGCAGGCGAGCGTACAAACTTTACCTTTAACATTGGCTCCCCCTTCAAAGGGTGGTGTTCTTGGTGTTTTATCCAGTGGAAAGACGCAAGGCGTTGATAATGTTGGCGAAGCGTTGGGAACTGATTTCCTCGCGTCGTTAAAAGATTCGCTACAGGAGTTGGCGCAAGGTGATGCATCACCACTTTTAGCGCTTGATCAGACTCAGTTGCTGGCAACGGTTGAGCAATATCTGGCTGGGCAGTCGCAATTGGTAGGCGGCAATGGTCTGCCGCCGCAGGATTTGATTGCCGCTGCTGACGCTAGTGGAGGTGATGAGCTGACAGCAGACCTGCGCGAACTGATGGAACGCCTGCGAAATCTGCTGCTCAATTCAGCAATGCCAGTAGCAGCTACGGCAGTCGCACCCGATATCGTGGCTGCAACAGCGGCAGTGAGCGATGCGGCGGCGCAAGTGATGCTTGATCAACGTCGTCTGTTGGAGCGTTTTCAATCATTGCCGGAGCTGCGGCGAGCAGGGGATATCACTCCAGTTGCTGAAGTTCGGCCAGATAAAAACGCCAGCGTTGATTTGGCATTGACGCCAGAGCCACAGGGTGAGGCGTTTACATTGCAGTTGACCAAAATGGCAGAGCTGAACACTATTGCCATGTCATTGAAGGAGGGGCTGGCGCTGGATACCAAAGTTGCCAGTGGTGCGGTTGATCTAGCCTCACTCCCTGCCGCTGCGCTGTCACGCCAGCCAGCTCCACTCGTCAATAGTGCGGAAGTGCGGCCCATGGCGCCTTCCTATATTCAAGTGCCGCTCAATGATTCGCAGTGGCAGAGTGACTTCAATAATCGTGTTACCTGGCTGGCCCGGGCCGGTGGTAACCAGAGTGCTGAAATACGTCTTAACCCCGCCAATCTGGGGCCGATTGAGGTGCGGGTGATGATGAAAGATGATCAGGCCAGCATCACTTTTAGTGCTCAACATGGCGCGGTCCGTGACGCCATTGAGGCAAGCCTGCCACGTTTGCGCGAAATGTTTTTGAGCAGTGGCATGCAACTGGCTCAGGCCAACGTCTCGGATCAACCACTTCAAGAGCAGCGCCAACGCCAGCAGCCAGGTGCAGGTGATGGTGATTCGCAGACGCGGCAGGGTCAGCCTGATATATCTGACGATATTGCCTCTACTACCTCCTTTGTTGAGAGTCGTACTTCTGAGCTTGTCGATAGCCTCGATCTATACGTTTAGTCTTCCCGCCACCCTTTTTACTTCTTGCCGATTGCCTTGGAACTGGCATTTTTACGGCTAAAATCCCGTCAAATATATAACACACCCATTTTTTATGCCGCTAACTCAATGAAAATAAAGAGCAATCGTAATGGCATTCTTATTGCTTTGTCATGTCTATCATAAGTGATGAAAATCTGGAGAGACAAACATGGCAGCGAAAGAAAAACCCAAGGACGATGTCGCTGAAAAACCGGCGGGTGGGGGAAAAAAGAAAATGGTCATCATGATCGCCGTGATCATTTTAATTCTCGGTGGTGGTACGGCAGGCACACTCTATTTTACAGGGATGCTGGGCGGAGGAGCCAAACACGAAGAGGGAGCAAAAAATGAAGAGCCAGCCAAACATGAACCTATCTATTTTGCCTTTGAGAAGCCTTTTGTAGTGAACTTTGAAACAGAATCCGGCCTACGTTTTTTACAGGTGGGTGTGGAGCTGATGTCTTATGATCCGTTGGCGATAGAAGCTGTTAAAACACACACGCCTGTGATCAAAAACAACATTATATTAATGTTCAGTAATCAGAGCTTTGAGTCACTGTCGAATCGCGATGGAAAAGATAAATTACGTGATCAAACGCTTAAAGAGATACAGTCTGTGATGGAAAAATATTTCGGAAAGCCAGGTATTGAAGAGATATATTTTACAAGTTTCGTTATGCAATGATCTTATGAATAAAATTATCATAATTGATTCATTGCGTGATCATTGGTGCAGAGTTATCTGTTTACATATTTCCATTAAATCGTTTTTTAAAGGTTAACTTATGTCAGTTAGCGATCTCTTATCTCAAGACGAAATTGACGCGCTGTTACATGGCGTAGATGGTGGCGATGTTGAGATTGATGAAGATATTTTTGATGGCGAGGCAAGGTCTTATGACTTTACCAGTCAGGATAGAATCGTTCGCGGCCGCATGCCAACTTTGGAGATGATAAACGAACGATTTGCACGTTATTTCAGGACCAGTATTTTTAATATGCTACGGCGCTCACCAGAAATATCTGTAGGTGGTGTGCAGATGCTTAAGTTTGCTGAGTATGTACATAGCCTGTTTGTTCCTACCAGCCTTAATCTTGTCAATATCCGTCCGATGCGTGGTACCGCTTTGGTGGTATTTGATCCAAAGCTTGTTTTTATCATTGTGGATAACTATTTCGGTGGCAGCGGAAAGTTTTACAACAAGATAGAAGGGCGAGAGTTTACCCAGACGGAGTCACGCATTATCGAACTGATGTTGCAGAAAGTATTTGTTGATATGCAGGAGGCTTGGTCACCTGTGATGGGAATTGAATACTCTTATCAGAGCTCTGAGGTGAACCCACATTTTGCCAATATTGTCAGCCCGACAGAGGTGGTTGTAATTAGCACCTTTCATATCGAACTCGACGGCGGTGGAGGTGACCTGCATGTCACTATTCCTTACTCAATGCTTGAGCCGATTCGGGAAATGTTGGATGCCGGTACAGTCAGTGATCGTACCGAGACAGATGAGCGATGGACCACCTCTCTTAAGGAGGATATAAAATCTGCTGACATACATATAAAGAGCACATTGGTGGAAATAGAATTGACAGTTGGTGATGTTCTCAATATTAAAAAAGGAGACATTATCCCGTTTGAATTGCCTGAAACAGTAACATTAACAACAGATGATGATGTGCCAATATTCCGCGGTAGATTTGGTGTCTCTCAAGGGAATAATGCCATTAAAATAATGGAGCTGGTGCAGAAACGGTTGCCTGTGGTAGCAAAATTAGGAGTGCCGTAATGAACGATACAACAGAAGATGTAGATGCAGGTGATGACTGGGCTGCTGCGATGGCTGAACAGGATGAAAGCGAGTCGAAGGAGGTTGAGGCTGCCCATTTTGATGAGTTCGCGTCTAACAAGGGAAAGCATGTCGAGGGTAGTGAAAATCTGGATATGATCCTTGATATCCCGGTGAGCATATCGATGGAGATTGGCCGTACAAAAATAAGCATTAGAAATCTATTGCAACTCAATCAAGGTTCAGTGGTTGAGCTTGATCGTTTGGCGGGTGAACCGATGGATGTTCTGGTCAATGGTACGTTGATTGCCCATGGAGAGGTTGTTGTTGTTAATGAAAAATTTGGTATTCGTCTTACTGATGTAATCAGCGCTCAAGAGCGTATTAAAAAACTAAAATGAGTATTTATTTCACTATGAATGATACCGGTTATCAATCAATCATGATAAAAAAAATTGGCATACCCCTGCTATTTTTATCATCGTTGTTTTCTGTTGTTGCTTGGGGAGCGGAGCCACCAGCTTCAGGAGTGGCAACTGCCACTTATTCTCCAGCAGGACAGATCATAAAGATGGCTATTGGCCTGGTGATTGTGCTTGTTATGATTTTTTTATTGGCCTGGTTGGCGCGCAACTATATGGGCTTTAACCCTTCGTCCAATACATCTCTTAAACCCTTGGCCGGTGTTTTGGTTGGACAGAAGGAGCGTGTCGTGCTGATGCAGGTTGGTGAACGACAGATACTTATTGGTGTTGCACCTGGTCAGATCAATCTTCTGCATGTGATTGAGAAGGGGGATGAGGTGACGGTTGCGGTAGAGAACTCACTGAGTCCATTTGCAGAAAAACTTAAACGCAGCTTGGGGCGTTTTGAAAAATCATGAAATATATCTCTCTTCTGTTGTTATTGTTATTTCCAGCCGCAAGCTCTCTGGCAGCGGCTCCGGGCATTGATGCCCTGACCATGACCACCAACGCCAATGGTAGTGAGACCTATACCTTGAGTATACAGGTATTGATGCTCATGACCATGATGACATTCCTGCCGGCGGCGCTGCTGATGATGACCTGCTTTACCCGTATTGTTATTGTCTTGGCGCTGTTGCGTCAGGCCATTGGCACAATGTCTACACCGACCAATCAAATAATTGTTGGTCTGGGGCTGTTCCTGACATTTTTTATTATGGCGCCGGTATTTGATCGTGTTTATGACGATGCTGCCAAGCCCTACATGGATGGAGAGATGGAGGGGGATGTCGCGCTAAAACTTGCTCAGGTTCCATTTAAACAGTTCATGATGAATCAGGTACGTGATGCCGATCTGTCACTGTTTGTCGATCTTTCAGGGAAACAGATCGATGATACAAATCTCGATACCATTCCTTTAACGGTGCTTGTTCCGGCCTATGTTACCAGTGAATTAAAAACGGCTTTTCAGATTGGCTTTATTATTTTTATTCCCTTCCTGATTATCGATCTGGTAGTGGCAAGTGTCTTGATGGCGATGGGTATGATGATGTTGTCGCCCTTGATTGTGTCCCTGCCGTTTAAAATAATGCTCTTTGTATTGGTGGATGGCTGGGTATTGGTCATTGGTACATTGGCATCCAGTTTTTATATTACCTGAGGCGGGTGAGGCTATGACTGAAGAGGTGGTGTTAGATATCGGTCGACAAGCTATCCAGCTTACGATTGTTCTGGTATGTGTGCTGCTTTTGCCTGCACTGGCAGTGGGTCTACTGGTGAGTGTGTTTCAAGCTGCAACCCAGATCAATGAACAGACCCTCAGTTTTATCCCTAAACTGCTGGTGACTTTTATTGTATTGATTGTTGCCGGACCTTGGATATTAAATCTGTTGGTTGAATACATGCGAACCCTGATTAGTGATATTCCTGGTTTCATAGGCTAGGCGGTTATTGCTGTTATGAATTTTCAACTTGAAGAGGTTGTCGCTCAGTTCAGCTGGTACATATTGCCCTTTGTGCGTATGACCGGTTTCATGATGGTAGCCCCCATTTTTAGTACTGGTTTTGTACCAAGAAGAGTCCGGATTGGATTGAGTGTGATGTTGGCGCTGATTGTGATGCCCAATCTTACTCCGGACAGTAGCTTTGATCCTGTTTCGCTTGGCGGTGTCATCATGCTTGTCCAGCAGATGATCATCGGCATTGCGCTTGGTTTTGTGATGCAGTTGATCTTTGCCGCCATCGTCAATGCGGGTCAATTGGTGGGTATGCAGATGGGGCTTGGTTTTGCCCAGATGATGGACCCAACCAGTGGTGTGACGGTGCCGGTAATTGGCCAGTTTTATAATGTTATGGGTGTATTACTGTTTCTGGCCATGAATGGCCATCTGGTATTGATTCAGGTTCTGGTGGATAGTTTTACCATTCTGCCAGTGGCGGCGGGGGGCTTGCCCGATTCGGCATTGATCAATATTGCCTATTTTGGCTCCTGGATCTTCTCCGGTGCGGTTATGATTGCCTTGCCTGCCATCATCTCACTGCTGATGATCAGTGTGGTAATGGGGGTGATTACCAAATCAACACCGCAGATGAATATCTTTGCCGTCGGTTTTGCCATCACTATCATTGCCGGATTCATCATTATTTTAATAACGCTCTCTACCGCCTTTCCACAGATGGCTAGACTCTTCGGTGAGGGGTTCACGTTTATGCGTGAGATGTTGATCCATGGCTGAATCGGATGGTGAAGATCGTTCCGAAGAGCCCACGGAGAAAAAGCTGCGTGAGTCTCGCGAGAAGGGCCAGGTAGCGCGCTCTCGAGAACTCACCACCTCTGTTATGTTGCTGGGCAGTTCGGTTGGCTTGCTGCTGTTTGGCACCATGATCGTGGAGGCGTTGATGACAGTGATGCGGACCAGCTTTGGCACGTCGCGGGCGCAGCTTTTTGACCCGCTACATATGACACTCGCTTTTGAGGATGCGGTCTCCTATGCCCTGATGATGCTGGCGCCTTTTTTAATATTGATGGTCATATCCGCCGTGGTCGGCTCCATCGCTGTTAGCGGTTGGAACTTTTCACTTCAGGCAATGGAGCCAAAGCTCTCTAAACTTAACCCGCTTAGTGGCATGAAACGGATGTTTGGTACGCAGGGGTTGATGGAGTTGGCCAAGGCGCTGGCTAAATTTTTTGTGATTGCTAGTGCTGGGGTTTTTGTACTCTACAGCATCACCGATGATGTGCTTGGCCTGGGGTTGGAACCCGTATTGCCGGCGATTGCCCATGCCGGTTCAATGCTAGTCTGGGCCTTTTTGGCGGTGAGCCTGAGTACTCTTTTGATTGCAGCGATGGACATTCCCTTTCAGCTCTGGAATCACAAACGGCAGTTGAAAATGACTAAACAGGAGGTCAAACAGGAGAACAAGGATATTCATGGTAACCCGGAGTTAAAGGGGCATATCAGACGCACGCAGATGGAGATGTCGATGCGACGAATGATGGAGGCTGTGCCCAAGGCCGATGTCATCATTACCAACCCAACTCATTTTTCTGTTGCAGTGAAATATGATCCGGACAACATGCGTGCCCCAGTGGTTGTGGCCAAGGGTGCTGACTACGTTGCGTTCGAGATTCGGCGTATTGCGCGCGAAAATAATGTGCCTATTCTTTCCGCAGCGCCGCTGGCGCGTGCCATCTATCACACCACCGAGATCGACAGCGAAATCCCAGAAGGCCTGTATCTTGCAGTGGCCAGGGTATTGGCCTACATCTTCCATCTCAGGCGTACTGCCTCCGGTGTTAATCCGAATGATTTGGAGATGACGGATCTGACCATTCCTGAGGATATGCAATATGGCCCTGATGGCAAATCACCGCGCGACCCACAGAACGATCCCAAGCACTAAGTGTTTGCGGGCGCTAACTGTTTTAGTCGGTATTACTGGGCGTTTAACGCTATACCAGGCCACAGCTGCTGAAATATCGACGGCTGTGTGGCCATCTCCCCCTGCTGTGCTGCTTGCGTTTGTATCGCCATTAGCGCGTATTGCAACGTTAATTCAATGTCATGCCCTGGCGCATAGCCGCTGTGGCTGGCTCACCAATAAAAGAGCTTAGGGTATGGAAGGTGTCAAAACATTGCCGTCAATAAGCCAGCTGATGCGTGCTGGAGTGGGTGTGCCGATTGTTGTGTTGATGTTGTTGGCGATGCTGATTCTGCCGTTGCCACCGTTTCTGCTGGATACCTTTTTCTCCTTTAGTATTGCTCTGTCTATCATTGTCTTGTTGGCGGTGGTCTACACTAATCAACCACTAAAATTTGCGGTGTTCCCTACGTTGATTCTGTTGGCAACACTATTTCGCTTGGGGCTTAACATCGCCTCCACCCGTGTGATCTTGCTGGAGGGGCATGCAGGCACCGATGCCGCTGGTCATGTAATCGAGGCCTTTGGTGAGTTTGTTGTCGGTGGTAACTACGCGGTTGGTCTGGTGGTCTTTTCCATTCTTGTGATCATTAATTTTGTCGTGGTGACCAAGGGCGCTGGACGGGTAGCGGAAGTTGCCGCCCGCTTCACCCTTGATGCAATGCCGGGCAAACAGATGGCGATTGATGCTGATCTGAATGCGGGTTTGATCGGTCAGGAGGAGGCTAAAGTACGCCGCATGGAGGTTATCCAGGAGGCTGATTTTTACGGCTCCATGGATGGTGCCAGCAAGTTTGTCCGCGGTGATGCGGTGGCGGGGATCCTGATTCTCTTTATCAATCTGATCGGTGGTCTGGTGATTGGGCTGGTGCAGCACGACATGCCTTTTGCTGAGGCGCTCAGAACCTACACGATGCTCACCATCGGTGATGGTCTGGTGGCGCAGATTCCAGCACTACTGCTCTCCGCCGCGACGGCTATCCTGGTCACACGCTCCTCGAGCGATCAGGAGATGGGTGGCCAGCTGTTAAGCCAGCTCTTTAGTGATCCGCGCGTACTTATGGTGACGGCGGCGATTTTGGGCTTGATGGGTGTTATTCCTGGCATGCCAAATATTGCTTTCCTGTCACTGGCGATATTGATCGGTGGGGCGGCCTGGCTGATGTCCAAGAAACGGGCGCAGGAATTGATTGAAAAAGCCGCGCCAACCCAGACGAAGGTGGAGCCTCCAGCAGAGACCCGCGATTTGAGCTGGGATGATGTTCAGCCTGTTGATACGTTGGGGTTGGAGGTGGGCTATCGTCTGATTCCCCTGGTGGACAAGAGTCAGGGTGGCCAGCTGATGGCAAGAATCAAAGGCGTGCGCAAGAAGCTTACCCATGAACTCGGCTTTCTAATCCCCTCGGTACACATCCGCGACAACCTGGAACTTGCGCCCAATGTCTATCGCATCTCCCTATTGGGCACGGTGATTGGAGAGGCGGAGATATATCCTGACCGTGAGCTGGCCATCAATCCCGGCCAGGTCTACGGTGACCTGCCGGGCATCGCGGGTAAGGATCCGGCGTTTGGACTGGAGGCAGTCTGGATCGATGCCAGCCAGCGTGATCAAGCCCAGACCATGGGCTATACCGTGGTTGATCCAAGCACGGTGGTGGCGACACACCTGAGCCATATCGTTACTACCCACGGTTCAGAACTGTTGGGACGTGAAGAGGTGCAGCAGCTACTCGATAGTCTACGTAAGGCGGCACCCAAACTGATTGAAGGGTTTGTGCCCGAACTCCTGTCGCTGGGGGTCGTGGTAAAGGTGCTGCAGAATCTGCTGGAAGACAATATTCCGATCCGCGATATGCGCCGTATCGTCGAAACCTTGGCGGATGAGGGGAGTAGGAGTCAAGACCCTGCTGCGCTAACCGCACTGGTACGTGTTGCGCTAGGGCGCTCTATTGTTCAGAAAATCAATGGCATGGTGAATGAGCTGCCAGTTATCACACTTGATCCATCATTGGAACAGATGTTGCAAGACTCTGTACGGAACGCTGGCAGCGGCGCTCTGGGTCTGGAACCCGGATTAGCGGAAAAGATGTTCACTGCCCTTGGCGAGGCAACACAGCGCCAGGAGATGAAGGGTCAGCCAGCCGTGTTATTGGTGTCGGCGATTATCAGACCGATTCTGGCACGGCTGATAAGAGGATCGATAGCGTCATTGAAGGTGCTCTCCTACAACGAGATCCCCGATGACAAACAGATCAAGATCGTTGCAACAGTGGGTGGGCAGGCCTCTCTTGGGGGGCGCTAATAAAAGGCCCAAACCTGTTTGAAAGCAGAGGTTACGAATCATGAAAATAAAGCGTTTTTTCGCTCCAGATGTACGACAAGCAATGCGCATGGTTAAAGATGAGCTTGGTGAAGACGCTGTTATTTTATCTAATCGACGTGTCAATGGCGGCGTTGAGATTGTCTCCGCCCTTGATTATGACGAGAGTATGTTGACACAGACTCCCGAGCCGACGGTTGCTAAAACCGCAGCAACACAGCCACCACGTTCTGACAGGACGCGACCAGCCCCAGTAGCGTTGCAAGATAAAAATGAGCATAAAAAACCCCAGATCGTCTGGAGCCAGGAACCTGCGTTGGTAGAGATGCGCAGTGAGATCCAGAACATGCGCGGCCTGTTAGAGACTCAGTTAGCCAATCTGACCTACAAAGATCAAGAGACTCAGCACCCTTGCCACTACGAGCTGCAACGGCGACTGGCGCGACTCGGTTTTGGCGCCACGCTGACGGCAAAACTGCTGAAGGCACTGCCGGAGGATGGGCATGTGGAGGAGTCATGGCGTCGTCTGCTGGGTAAGGTGGCCGTCAACGTTCCTGTTACTAACGATGATATTTTGACTCAGGGCGGCGTCATAGCACTGATCGGCGCCACCGGTGTCGGCAAGACAACGACAGTGGCCAAACTGGCCGCCCGCTACTCAATGCGCTACGGCAGCCGCAGTGTGGCGCTCATCTCGACTGATAACTTTCGTATTGGCGCCCATGAACAGCTCAAGGCCTATTCGAGAATCCTTGATGTGCCGGTGCGTTTTGCCGACTTGGCAGAGTCGCTGCAAGCGGCGCTGGATTACTTCTGTGACAAACGGCTGGTGCTGATCGATACGGCGGGCATGAGCCAGCGTGATCTGAGCCTGAGCAAGCAGTTTGCGGTGCTCAAGGGCGAGCGTGAACGTATCAAACCTTATCTGGTGATCTCAGCTACCTCGCGCCTGTCAGGGCTGGAGGAGGTGATGCGCGGCTTTAGTGATATCAACCCCCACGGTTGCATAATCACAAAAGTGGATGAGAGCGCCAGTCTCGGCCAAACCCTGGACATGGTGATTCAGCACAAATTACCCGTCGCCTATATCAGTGACGGTCAGCGGGTGCCGGAAGATCTACAGCCGGCGCGCGCGCACACCCTGGTGAGCCGCAGCGTGGCACTGATGCAAGAAAACACCCAGCTGCTCGACAATGAGTTGCCTGGTCTATGGCTTGGGGAGGTTGGAAGTTAATGCAAATGTCTGAGTCACATGCAGACCAAGCGGCGGGATTACGGCGCATAAACAAACCCCATCCAGTGCGGGTGATTGCGGTTACCAGCGGCAAAGGTGGGGCGGGAAAGACCAATGTATCCGTCAATCTAGCGGTTGCTATGGCCACCGATGGAAAGAAGGTAATGGTCATGGATGCCGACCTTGGACTGGCCAATGTCGATATCATGTTGGGCTTGCAGCCACAGTACAACCTCTCACATGTCATTAGTGGTGAACGTACGCTGGAAGAGATCATCGTCACCGGTCCTGCCGGTGTGCAGGTGGTGCCAGCCTCATCAGGGACGCAAAACATGACTGAATTAACCCCGATACAACACGCGGGAATGATTCAGGCGTTTAGCGAAATTGGCCAGGATCTGGACGTATTAATCATCGATACCGCTGCCGGCATTAATGACTCAGTGGTGAGTTTTATACGCGCTTCTCAAGAGGTTATTGTGGTGGTCTGTGATGAGCCAGCCTCTATCACTGATGCCTACGCCATGATCAAGCTTCTGAACCGCGATTACGGCATTCCTAGATTTAGAGTAGTATCAAATATGGCTCACTCTATGCAGGAAGGACGTGATTTGTTTAATAAAATGGTCAGGGTGACAGACAAATATCTGGATGTGACCCTGGATTTTATGGGAACGGTGCCATACGACGAATATCTCAGAAAGGCTCTGCAAAAACAGAAGGCCGTGGTTGAGGCGTACCCCAGAAGTAAATCAGCCATGGCATTCAAGAGTTTAGCGAAAAGAGCCGATAACTGGCCGATACCAAAAAATGCGGGAGGGCATTTGGAGTTTTTCGTCGAGCGGCTTATTCAAAGTACACAATAATGACTAGGGGCAACCGCCATGAACGGACTCGCAATGTACACTAATATTATGCAGCCAAAGAAAAAAAACAGTAAAGACGAGGTAGTGGTGCAGCATGCACCACTGGTAAAGCGCATCGCATATCACTTGATGTGTCGACTGCCACCCAGCGTACAGGCCGATGACCTCATTCAGGCCGGCATGATTGGCCTGTTGGAGGCGGCCCGAAACTACGACGCCACACAGGGGGCCAGTTTTGAAACCTATGCGGGTATTCGTATCCGTGGCTCGATGCTTGATGAGATACGCAAAAATGATTGGGCGCCACGTTCAGTGCATCGAAAGGCCAGAAAAGTGGCCGAAGCAGTGCGGCAGATAGAGAGTTTGAAGGGGCGTGATGCCCGTGACAATGAAGTGGCCGAAGCACTTGAGATGACGCTGGATGAATATCACACAACACTTCAGGCAGCCAGTGGTTATCTGATGTTGAGTTTTGATGATCTGGGTGCCGATGATGAAGCCGTAGCAACATATCTATCTGAGCCTGCAACCACCCCATTTGATGGGTTGCAGAAGGATGACTTTAAACGTTCATTAGCAGAGGCGATTGCCGGCCTGCCAGAGCGTGAACGTCTGGTGATGACATTGTATTACGACGAAGAGTTGAACCTCAGAGAGATAGGCGCTGTGTTGGGTGTCAGTGAGTCGCGTGTCAGTCAGATCCATAGTCAGGCATTGATCCGTCTGCAAGCGCGTCTCGGACAATGGACAAATGAGATTAAAAATTAAATTATGCAAGTTTATCTAAACTATTCCTGGTAGATGCAGATAAGAGTAGTGGGTGTGACTCGGGCAAACACTAAATTAAAATAATTTAGTTATTTATTGAAGTTTCTAGATTAAATGGAGGTTTCTAGTTTTGGACAAGAACATGAAAATCCTCGTTGTAGATGATTTTTCTACTATGCGCCGGATTATCAAAAATCTATTAAGGGACCTTGGGTTTAACAACACCCAGGAAGCCGATGATGGACTTACGGCTTTGCCAAAACTGCAAGCTGGGGATTTTGATTTTCTGGTAACCGATTGGAATATGCCTGGAATGCAGGGAATTGATCTTTTGAAGGCCGTACGTGCTGATGCAAAACTATCAAAATTACCAGTGTTGATGGTGACTGCAGAGGCCAAAAAAGAACAAATTATTGAGGCTGCTCAGGCGGGTGTAAATGGCTATATCGTTAAACCATTTACGGCTGCCACATTGAAGGAGAAAATCGATAAGATTTTCGAACGCATCGAAGCTAGTAAAGGCTGATGAGCAGAAGGAATTAAAATGAATAATACAACAATATGCAGCTCAGCCAGTCTTGAGTCTGCAAAAAAACTGGTTGTTCTTATTGAGAGCGGCGATGAAGCCGCTGCATTCGATATATTGGAAGAGCTCTCGGCTATTCGTGAAAGTTCACTGTTTCAGGATCTGGGAAAACTAACCAGGGATCTACATAATACTATCAATGGATTTCAACTGGATTCAAAAATATCATCCATGACAGAGCATGATATTCCAGATGCCAAGGAACGCCTCAATTATGTGATTAGTATGACCGAGAGCGCGGCAAATAAAACCTTAACGTCAATTGAAGCCTCAATGCCTATTTCGGATGAGTTACAGCAGCGCGTTGAGAAACTTTATGTTAGCTGGGGTCGTTTTAGAAAACGTGATATGGCGGTTGATGAGTTTCGCACATTGAATAATGAAATTGATGAGTTCTTTAAATGGTTGATGGAAAATATTCCTAACCTTCATTCAAATCTATCGGACATTATGATGGCGCAAGGATTTCAAGATCTAACAGGTCAGATAATCCGTCGTGTCATTACGTTGGTTCAGGAAGTTGAAGAGAGTTTGGTTGGCCTGATTCGTATTACAGGGCAGAAAAAGACACAAAGCTCACAACCTCAGGAGCATGATCGAAAAGAGGTGTATCTCTCAGGTCCTGTAGTTCCCGGTATCGATAAAGGTGATGTGGTATCCGGACAGGATGATGTTGACGATTTACTTTCAAGCTTGGGTTTTTGAGGCAGACTTAAATGGCAATTGACCTGAGCGATGAAATACTCCAAGACTTCCTGGTTGAGGCCGGTGAGATTCTTGAAACATTGGGTGAGCAGCTGGTTGAGTTGGAGCAGCGTCCCGATGATCAAAATCTTCTCAATGCCGTGTTTCGCGGTTTTCATACGGTAAAGGGAGGCGGAGGATTTCTTAATCTAACCACGCTTGTTGAAGTATGTCATCGTTCTGAGGATGTATTTAATCTGTTGCGTCAAGGTGAGCGTCAGGTTAATGCGCAGTTGATGGATGTCATTCTTAAAGTAACCGATATTGTTAACGAGATGATGGACTGTGTTCGTTCAGGTGAAGATCCGGATCCTGCGGATCCTGCTGTGCTTGAAGCGCTGGATGCAATCATTCGTGGTGATGATGTTAGTACTGAACCCTCCTCAGCCAGTATACCTTCTGTTTCTGATCAGGATAATGCCCATCCTCCAGAGGTTGGTATGGCCTCTGATGGAAAAGATGAGATTAATGATGATGATTTTGAGGCTCTGCTAGATCAGCTGCAAGGAAAAGCAGAGCAGACACCTGTACCCGTATCATCCGCTAAGAAGAGTGTCGATACTTCCGATGATATTTCAGATGAAGATTTTGAAGCGCTGCTTGACCAAATTAATAGCAAAAATGAGACGAGTCCCACGGTGGCCGTTGCTCCAACAGTGGCTGCCCCCGTGGCTGCAAAAAAATCAGTAGCAAAAGATGATATTAGCGACGATGAGTTTGAGGCGTTGCTTGATGATATTAATGCGGGTAAAAAATCGGAGGGAGTTGCTTCCACTGCTTCCAAGCCGGCTGTTAAAGTAGATAAGCCAAGCGACTCCGTCCCCAAAAAACCGTCACCAAATAAAGTGGAGTTGCCAAAAAAGGTCGCTGAAAAATCTGCCAAACCGGTTGCTGAACATAATCAAGATATAAAAGTAGCCAAAGAGGCTGCCGCTGTTGCCGAGACCACAGTGCGTGTTGATACCAAACGGCTTGACGATATTATGAATCTGGTTGGCGAGCTGGTGCTTGTGCGTAACCGCATGTCAACACTCAAAACCACCATGGCAGCAGATGATGAGGTAAGTAAGGCGATAGCCAACCTGGATATTGTCACCTCTGACCTTCAGGCTTCTGTGATGAAAACACGCATGCAGCCGATTAAAAAGGTCTTTGGCCGTTTTCCTCGCGTGGTGCGTGATCTGGCGCGTAGTCTCAAAAAAGAGGTTAATTTAGAGCTGATTGGTGAGGAGACCGACCTCGATAAAAACTTGGTTGAGGCACTGGCCGATCCGCTAGTCCATCTCATCCGTAATGCGGTTGATCATGGCATCGAGATGCCAGATGAGCGTGAGCAGAGCGGCAAACCACGGGTGGGCACGGTAATACTCTCCGCGCAACAGGAGGGTGATCACATACTGTTGGTGATTGATGATGATGGCAAAGGGATGGACCCTAATGTCTTACGTCAAAAAGCGGTTGAAAAAGGCATGATGGACGAGGATAGTGCCGCCCGTCTTGATGATCGCTCCTGTTATAACCTGATATTTGCGCCGGGGTTTTCTACTAAAACAGAAATCTCCGATGTCTCTGGCCGCGGTGTGGGTATGGATGTGGTAAAGACCCGCATTAACCAGCTGAACGGATCTGTAGAGATCGATTCGCTACTTGGACGCGGCAGTCGTATTGTCATCAAGTTGCCACTGACATTGGCGATTATGCCCACCTTGATGGTAGTGCTGGGAAAACAGATATTTGCTTTACCACTTGCCAACGTAAATGAGATTTTTGATATGGACTCTGCTAAACGCGGCACGGTCGATGGTAAAGATGTTGTCATCATTCGTGACAAAGCGGTGCCATTGGTAAACTTAAGCCGCTGGTTGGCAAAAGATTATGCCGGTCCTAAGTCGCTTGATATGGATCAGGGGTATGTTGTTGTGACAACCATTGGTAACAAAAATATTGGCTGTGTTGTTGATAACCTTGTCGGTCAGGAGGAGGTGGTGATAAAGCCTTTGGGTGCAATGCTGCAAGGGACCAAGGGGATTTCTGGGGCAACGATTACGGGTAACGGTGGAATTGCCTTGATACTTGATATGCCGGGACTGCTCGAAGCCTACGCCAATAAGTTGTAGGTTATGTTGATTGGTCAGGGGTTATATGTTCGATCCTGTATTTTGATCAAAGAGGTTGTCGGTAGTTGTATTTCGATGCGCGAGGAGAGTAGTTTGCTCATTCAATATAGACGACAAGAAGTGCCCGTTATCACGTTTTTATACTTCATTTTTAATGAAAATAAATTCTATCTATTAACTATTTTTGATTGTGTAGTCAAGCGACGCAATCTTTCGCATCTATCCTAAGTGTACCTGTCATGATATTTCTTATCAGTTTTCTTACACTATCAATTGAGCCTGCTTGAGTCATGAAGGTGCGTGTCTTGATTGTGGACGACTCAGCATTTTTTAGGCGGCGTTTAATTGAAATTTTAAATAGTGATAAACATATTGAAGTGATTGGCGTGGCGGAAAATGGCCTTGAGGCTATAACACAGGTGGCGGCACTCTCTCCTGATTTGATTACCATGGATATCGAGATGCCAGTCATGGATGGAATCATGGCCGTCAGAAAAATAATGCAGAGTCATCCCACGCCAATTTTGATGTTTTCTGCACTAACTACAGCAGGTGCAAAATCAACTCTGGATGCGTTAGAGGCGGGGGCCGTAGACTTTCTATCCAAACGCATGGAAGACATATCACTGGACCACGAGAGTGCCAGGCGCCAACTCTGTGCGCGAGTTAGGTTGATAGGTGCCCGCACTTTGAGAGCAACAAATATTGCCAGGCCTCAGACAAATCCTGCCCCGGTAATACAGCCTTCATTACGGAGTATGGTTAAGCGAAAAGGAGATTACAGAGCAGTTGTAATTGGTGCGTCTACTGGTGGCCCGGTTGCCTTGCAAGAGGTTCTGATTAAACTGCCTGGCAGTTTTCCTTTACCAATCTTACTGGTGCAGCATATGCCGGCAACTTTCACACCTACATTCGCAAAACGGTTGAATGATCTTTGTGCTATTACAGTAAAAGAGGCTGCTGACGGCGATCAGATCAGACCTGGAGTTGCTTATCTGGCACCTGGTGGAAAACAGATGCTGTTACAAGGGAGCAGCGGCGCTATGTTTATCCGTATTGTTGAGAGTATCGCCTCGCAAACATATAAGCCGAGTGTTGATGTTACTTTTGGTTCGGTGGCAAAACTGTTAGGTGCTAATGTTTTGGCATTGGTACTGACAGGCATGGGAGCGGATGGCCGTGAGGGGGCACGACTGTTGAAACGTGATGGCGCCACTGTCTGGGTTCAAGATGAGGCATCCAGTGTTATTTATGGTATGCCTGGTGCTATAGCAGAGGCGGGTTTGGCCGATAAGATTATTGCATTAAAGGATATTGGCTCGAACTTGCTGGACGCTATCTAATATATGGATATTTTGACTCTCTTAGGATTACTGATCGGTTTTGGCGCTATTATAGGCGGCAACATCCTTGAAGGCGGCCATACCGGTTCGCTAATGCAGTTGACCGCTTTTATCATTGTTTCGGGCGGTACGATTGGCGCCGTGTTGATACAAACCTCTACCCCCGTTTTTATGCGCTGCCTGAAAATGTCTATTTGGATTGTAGTGCCACCCAAGCTTGAGCATAAGGCCTCAGTTGAGAAGATCATTAACTGGAGCAATATTGCGCGTAAAGAAGGGTTGCTGGGGCTGGAGGTATTGGTGGAGGCTGAAAGTGATAGCTTTGCGAGGAAGGGATTGCAACTATTGGTAGATGGCAGTGAGCCAGAAGTGATACGTAATATTCTAGAGGTAGAGCTGGATGTAAAAGAGTACTTTGATACTCAGGCGGCCAAAGTTTTTGATGGCTTAGGCGGTTACTCACCAACCATCGGTATTATCGGTGCTGTCATGGGACTAATACACGTAATGAACAACCTTGCCGATCCGAGTAAGTTGGGGGCAGGGATTGCAGTGGCGTTTGTGGCGACTATATATGGTGTGGGTTTAGCTAACCTAGTTTTCCTCCCTATGGGTAGTAAGCTCAAGGCCATTGTTCACAATCAAACTCAATTCCGCGAAATGGTGATAGAAGGCATTATCTCTATTGCTGAAGGCGAGAATCCCCGCAATATAGAAACCAAGCTTGAAGGGTATATGCCCTAACCAATCTTCCGTTATCGCCATTTTTTATAACTCTTTTTGCGGGCATGGATATTGCTTTATTGGTATGGCGAACATTAATTTGACGCATCTATTCATGATAACGATTCAGGGCTTATGGCGCGCAAAAAAAGACACGAGGAGCATGAGAATCATGAGCGTTGGCTGGTCTCTTATGCCGACTTCATTACGCTGCTATTTGCCTTTTTTGTCGTTATGTACGCGCTCTCTTCGGTAAATGAAGGTAAATATCGTGTCCTTTCTGATTCATTGGTGAGTGCCTTTAATACTCCACAAAAGGATATAGTGCCGATTACGATATCTGATTCTATCAACTCGCCGCCAGACATCATGATGAATCTTCCCTCTCCAATAAATCCCAACAACCCAACCCGCCCTATTATTCTGCAGAAAAATACAGAGCCATCCGAGCCGAGCATAAGTCCAACGGAACAAAGCAATCTTAATAAAATTGCTGATCAGTTATCTTTGGCATTGAGAAACATGATTGAACAGGATCTTATTAAGGTTAATAAAAATGGTGATGGAATCGATGTCGAGATTAATAGTTCTATTCTTTTTAACAGTGGCAGTGCCATGTTGCAATCTCAGGCAATCCCGGTGTTGACTGAAATTGCCAGGATAGTGAAGGTGTTTCCCAATGCAATTCGGGTTGAAGGTTATACGGATGATATTCCTATTGAGACTGCTGTCTATCCTTCAAATTGGGAGTTGTCGGCAGGGCGTGCAGCCAGTGTGGTCCATCTCTTCAGTGATGAACGGGTTGATCCGTTTCGGATGGCTGCAACGGGATATGGTCAGTATCGTCCTATCGCTGCCAATATTACTCCAGCGGGACGAAATGCTAATCGTCGTGTGGTGGTGAGGATTCTTGCCCAGGCGGCAGAAAAAACCGCTGAGCGGGGGGAATTACCCATTCTGAGAAGGCAGGAGAGGCCCGTAAGCGATGTTAATCTTGATGTTACGCTGCCGTTAATTAGAAATAATGTTCCGAGTACAAGTAGCCGGTCTGACGTCGTGCCATCGGCAAGTCAAGGCAGCGTTATCAATAACAATACTCAAGAGAGAATGGGGGTTTTGTTAGATGAGATATCGCCACCAACGGTGACGGACTCACTCAATAATCGTCCGGCTGTCTCGAATGATAGGAGTGGGAGATGAAGGTGTGGGCCGTTGCCAACCAGAAAGGCGGGGTGGGTAAGACCACTACGGCCGTTACATTGGCCGGACTGCTGGCAGAGCGCGGTCACAAAACTCTCTTGATCGATATCGACCCACACGGTTCATTGACCTCTTATTTTGGATATTCAGCAGAGGATATGGAGAGCAGTGTCTATACGTTGTTTCAACGGCGTGAGACGGACCCCTTTGCATTAGTTAGATCAACCCGTTTTGACAATCTTCAGCTATTGCCTGCGTCGATGGCATTAGCGACACTTGATCGCCAGCTCGGTACCCAAAGTGGTATGGGGCTGGTATTGCACAAGGCGTTAAAACAGTTAGGTGAGCGCTATGACTACGCCTTGATTGACTGTCCTCCCGTGTTAGGTGTGTTGATGGTCAATGCACTGGCGGCTTGTGATCATCTACTCATCCCGGTGCAAACCGAATTTCTGGCGCTTAAAGGGTTGGAGCGTATGCTTAAAACTCTCGGCATGATCACTCACTCACGTAACGTCAAACTCCCTTTTACGATTGTGCCGACACTATTTGATCGCCGTACCCGCGCCTCCACGGAGGCATTGCGGCAGTTGCAGGAGGAACATGGTAGTGAAACATGGTCATCGGTGATCCCTATTGATACCCAATTTCGTGAAATGAGTCGCGCAGGGATTCCATTATCCATCGCGTTACCTCACTCCCGTGGCGCGATTGCTTACAGCCAATTGTTGGAGATGTTGCTAATGGGTGGTGATGACGAGCGCCGGACAATGGCACTATGAGTACCCTGGATAAAAAATTGGTTAGCCCACTGATAGAACATGAATTGGCGCTGAAGGTTTATCTCGATTCACTTCTGTTTGAAGCACCTCCCGTGGCGGAGTCTGACGATATTGCCATCGCCCCCACGCAAGTGGTTGCAGTGGCGACGGAGCTTGAATCTGATGCGCTGCCGGTTGTTACACTGCCTGACTGGAGCGAAGGTGTTTTTGAAAGTTTGCATTTCAAAGTGAGGGGATTTTTGATGTTATCGATCCCCTTGGCGCGGCTTAGCGGCATTGTGCCATGGCCAGGCAGGCTTACTGCCGTGCCGGGGTATGCCGACTGGTTTTTGGGATTGCTGCCCAGTCATGGCCATCAGGTAAAGGTTATCGATATCGCTAAATTTGTTATCCCTGTAAATCACAAGGCGCGCAATACCTTGACGAGTGGGGAGCGCCAGTTAAAACATATCATCTTGATTGATGATGGTCGGTTTGGTCTGGCCTGTGATGAATTGAGTGGCATTCTCAAATTGACTCAGAAAGAGGTGCGCTGGCGCAGTGATAGAACCACCCGACCATGGTTGGCTGGTACCATCATCGAGCAGATGTGTGCATTGCTCGATATCGATCATTTTGTCGAGATGCTAAAGGAAGGGGTGCCTCCGGACGACATAACTGGAGAGGCTTGATCCACTCGAATGTTGGGCTATTTTACGTAACAGAAAATAATCGTAATGCAGCCTCTAAAAAAACGGAGCAGAAGATGAGCCGCGGGAGCTAGACATGAACCAAAGTGCAGCAGTTGTAAATGATCAAATCACTCAGTGGGTCACCTTTCGTCTGGGTGAGGAGACCTATGGCGTGAATGTCATGCAAGTACAAGAGGTACTGCGTATGACTGATATAGCCCCAGTGCCAGGTGCGCCAGACTATGTACTGGGAATCATCAATTTGCGTGGCAACGTGGTCACGGTCATGGATACCCGCAAACGCTTTGGGCTAATGCCCGCTGAGGCGGATGACTCCACTCGTATTGTTATTATTGAAGCAGAAGACCAAGTGGTCGGTATTCTGGTTGATAGTGTTGCTGAGGTGGTCTATCTCAGTAACTCCGATATTGAAATGGCCCCTAATGTGGGCAATGAAGAGAGTTCGCGCTATATTCAGGGTGTGGCTAACCGGAAGGAGGGGCTGTTGATTCTTGTGGAGTTGAACCGTCTGCTCACTGATGATGAATGGAAGGAGTTTTCCAGCCTTTAACTATTAAAACTGCGGCGGCGCAGCTGGTCCGGCGCGGGAACGGAGGTTCCCATCATGGCGGAAATTGATACCAATCCGTTGACACCTGTCTGGCCGCAACGGCCGCAACGTAAGATCGATCCTGAAGATAAAGGGGCGCAACAGCATCCACGTCGGAAAAAACAGGACGATTTAGCAAACAATAACAAGGATGACGACTCATCGCCCCATATCGATGAGTACGCATAAGGAATAGGTTGCAGGGAGCACATGATAGATCTGTCACTAGTTACATTGGTTCTCTTCATATTCCTGGCGCTGGCCTTGCTGCTGATCTACAGAAAGCAGAGTCAGTTGCGTCATGCCATCGCTGAAAATGGCCAGCTGTTGCAGCGCCATCAGGAGGAGTTAAAGGCACTTTATAGCGGCGCGGCGGGTGTTGGATCCCACTTGATCCGTCTCGAAAATCAAATTAATGACCTGACGGACCGCCAAGAGCAGCAAGAGATCCATGACCCTGCCAGCCAAAACTACCACCTTGCGATCGACTTAGTGCACCAAGGGGCCGATGTCCCGGCGTTGGTGAGTCAGTGCGGCCTGCTGCATGAAGAGGCTGAGTTGCTGGTGCGGTTGCATGGGCCGCAGTCGTTAGAGTGAGACTCCCTTTTGGCTTCTCCTGTTAGCGCCGGATTGCCCGCTAATCCATCTCTCCTCCCTTCTTAATCTTCGTAGTGGACTTCGGCTGAAATGGCTTTTATGCTCCAGCAACCTGGAGGATACCCATCCTCCGATTGCCAATGGAACATCTCTCTATGTCTCAGATACCTGGGAAATTTAATTTTATTTCAGTCCTTTTGTTGGCAACTGCTCTGAGCGCTTGTGGCGGTGGTAGTGGCGATACGGCCGTTCCTGTCGACACTGGCACTGGCACTGGCACTGGCGCAGCGGCAGCATCGCTGATTGCACCCGCCAGTGCCAAGCTGCAATGGCAGGTTGGTACACTACTGAGTGTGACGTTGAGCGATGCCCAGGGCAATCTGTTGACCGGTGTCACCTGTCAGGCGGTCAAACCTGCGGCGCTCAACGTGAATGGCGACTGCTCCGGCGTGATCGGCCTTGAGCTTGGCGCGCAGCAGATTAGCGTCACCTCCGGCAGTACCAGTGCCACCGTCTTCGTGCAGGTCACACCACAACGCCATTGGGCCGGAACCCACGGTGTCAGCTCCAGCTCGGGTTCGGGCGATTACAATTTGGTAGTTCCGCCTGTTGGCAATGTACTGGCCTGGGGCGCCAACCCATCGGGGGTATTGGGGCAGAATAAGACGGTTATACAATTTGCATTTTCATCCTTGCCGATAGCGGCACTGAATGGCAGCGGTACGCCGTCCCTGGATTCGATTTACATGGCATCGGCCGGTGATAGTACCGTCTTAGCGCTCTCTGAAGAGGGCAAGGTCTGGGGCTGGGGCGATAACAGCGCGTGGGCGTTGAGTGGCCAAAACGCCCAGTTCCCGTTACTGCCGGTGCGGGTGCGCAATGCATCCAACTCGGCTGATCTGGATCGTGTGGTACAAACCGCGATTGGTGACAATAACGCCTTGGCCCTGCTCGATGATGGTTCTGTGCTGAGCTGGGGAAATTATAGTGGTCAGAGTTCCGGTAGTGCGGCGCGTTTCCCCGGTGCTGTCATGCGTGCCGATGGTCCGGCCCTGAATGGCATTGTTGGCATCAGCGCAGGTTGGAACTACTCGCTGGCACTGGCAGCCGACGGGCGTGTCTGGGCCTGGGGCTACAACGCTGGCGGTCGTACCGGCACAGCTGTGCCACCCGCCTCGCCTGTTGCATTGGCGACGACGGTCAAACTGGCTGATGGTATTAGTGAACTGACCGATATCGTGGCCATCTCGGCGGGTTACAACTTCGGTTTGGCGCTGACCAAGGATGGCGAAGTGTACGCCTGGGGTGACAATCAATACGGCCAGTTGGGGCAGGGGCCGGGTCAGCCGCCGGCCATTAATTACGCCGTCAAGGTCAAGGCCGATGGTGGAGGAGTGCTCGCCAATGTGGCAATGGTGGCCGCCGGTGGGCAGCATGCCCTGGCGCTGGATAGCTCAGGCAAGCTGTTGAGCTGGGGGCTTAATAACGATGGCCAGTTGGGTCGCGGCCCTAACATCGCACCAGGCACCGGCAGCCGGAATCTGCCCATCCAGGTGGTCAGTGAAACGGCCACTGGAGAGCTGGCGCAGGTGGCATCGATCACGGCAGGTTTCAACCATAGCCTGGTACTCAAATCTGATGGCACCGTGCTTGTCTGGGGCGCTGGTTTCAGGGGCAACATCGGTCAAGGGGGGACGGTTGAAAATTCGCCCTATCAACCGACACCAATAGCCGTTAAAAACGTGGCGGGTACGGGCAACCTGCTACTGACGCCAGTGAGCGCCTATCCAAATCTGCTGCAACGGTTTCGTTAAGCAGAATTCGATTTCCGGAGTGAGTGGTGTTTGGTGCCCCGCAAGAGCGGCCGCCAAGCACCACTCACTCTGGCAGTTGTAGTGATGCAATCAGCGGGCAGTTAACTTCGCCGCTGGTGGCGCAACACTGTGCTACCAAGTGGGCCAGTACCGCTTCGATGCGTTGCAGATCCGCCAGCTTGCTGCGCACATCGCCGAGTTTACGCTCTGCCAGTTCCCGCGCCTCGCCGCAGTGCGCACCATCCTCCAGCCTTAGCAGCTCGGCTATCTCATCCAGGCTAAACCCAAGCCGCTGCGCTGATTTAATAAATCCCAGCCGTGCAACATCAGTTTGGCCATAACGACGGATGCCGCCGTAGGGTTTTTCCGGCTCCACCAGTAACCCCTGGCGTTGATAAAAGCGGATCGTCTCGACATTGACCCCGGCCGTCTTGGCAAAGGCACCGATGGTTAACTGCTCTGAACGGTCATTCATCCTGCTTGACTCCGTACTTGACTACAGGGGTAACGTTATACCATCGCACATATAGGTGGAAGGAGCAGCAGATGGTAGAACCCAATAATAGTCGTGGCGCACTGGCAACGGGCGGTGTGGCGGCGATACTCGCCTCAACCTGCTGCCTTGGCCCCTTGATACTGGTTACGCTCGGTATCAGTGGCGCATGGATCGCTAATCTGCGGGTATTGGAGCCGTATCGACCGCTCTTCATCGGTGTGGCCCTGGTGGCGATGTTTCTGGCGTGGCGCCGCATCTTTCGGCCAGTGGTGGCGTGTAACCCAGATGATCTCTGTGCGGTCCCGCAGGTACGCAGCAGCTACAAACTTATCTTCTGGAGTGTGGCCGCGCTGGTGCTGATTGCCATCGGCTTTCCTTATCTAGTACCACTTTTTCTATTAACCGGGGGTTCACTATGAAAAAACTGTTTGCCACTATCGCTCTTGTTTCAATCATCGCTCCTGCCTGGGCTGCCACTCAGACCACCACGCTGGCGGTGGAGGGCATGACCTGTGCGGCCTGTCCGATAACGGTCAAACGCGCGCTCTCCAATGTTCCGGGAGTCAGCCAGGTTGAGGTGAATCTGGACAGACGTGAGGCGCAGGTCACTTATGACGATAGCCGGGTTGATCTGAATAAGCTGACCCAGGCGACCGAAGGGGCCGGTTACCCTTCCAAGGTGAAGCAGGTCAGCCGATGAGCAGCGTAATCCTGGAATCAACCCTGACATGTCCGGTGTGTGGACACTCCAAAACTGAAACCATGCCGACAGATGCCTGCCAATGGTTTTATGAGTGTGAAGCGTGCCGAACGGTTTTTAAACCAAAGGCGGGGGACTGCTGTGTCTTCTGCTCTTACGGCACCGTTCCCTGCCCGCCGATTCAGGAAAATGGCAAAGCGGGTGGTTGTTGCGGCTGAGGATTGGTGATGGTTTGGTACTACTCCTCTGCGTCCTCGGCCGTTGGTCGTTTGCCTGAGAGGAAGTAGGCAAAGGCGATTATCTGTGCGACGGCCAGGTAGAGTTCACGCGGGATCTCATCCCCCAGCTCAATCTGTGACAGCGCCATGACCAGCGGCAGGTTCTCCTGAATCGGGATGTTGTGCTCCTTGGCGAGTGCAATGATCGCTTCGGCCAGGTTCCCTTCCGCCTTGGCGGTAACCCGTGGCGCCTGTTTGCCGCCTTCCCATTGGAGGGCAACGGCTTTGGCGGCAGGCGGCTCGGTTTTTTTGCTCATGCCTTCACATCCAATACGATGGTAGAGAGGGTGCTGTTAGCCGTTTCAGGGGGTTGTCCATGAAAGCAGCGCAGTTCACTACTCTCCAGCCCGGCCTGTTGATAACGCTGTGCCAGCTCTGCCAGGTTTTGGCTGATGAGTGCAGTGGTGTCGGCGCTGTTGGCCCAAAAGGTGGTGCTGATCTTGCCATCCTCCAGTTGCAACCGCACATACATGGGGCCAAGCGCCTCCAGCTCCAGGGCGATGGTGATACTCCAGCGGCGCTGCTGCTCTTCATTTTCATCGCGCTCACCTTTGTGCTCTTCGATGAGAAATTGGAACAGATCCAACTTTTCCTGATGGCGGATGGGTAGTTCAAAACTCCAGGTGAGTGGGTTTTGTTCTGGTGTCGATAAAGAGGCAAGCTGATGCAGCTGGGTTCGGGCGATGCTCCCTTCGGCCTGCTTGCCCAGCTCTTGCAACAGTGAGAGTGTATTGTTGAGTGTTGCGAGTGTCGCCTCTGACTGCCCTTGCGGCTGAGGACGGCCACCCGGCATCGCCGGTGTGGGTAGTGGCATTGTTGGCAGTGTTGGGCGAGCCAAAGAGGCGGGGGATGTATGCGCCGACTCCTTCTGTATGTTGCTGAGCAGTTGCAGCAGCAGGCTTTTGAGATCATTGCCCCGTGTCAGTGTGCTGCCTTTTTGTGTTGCTTGAGCCAGTGTGCTCTCCATAAATAGCCCTGACTCCTTAAAGGCCTGTTTAAGCCCTTCGGCAGTGCTGATCTTGTCGCGGCTCGGCAGTTTGTCGAGCAACGCCTTGGCCAGCACCTGAATTGCCTGCGGCAGGGGAGTGGTGGCGCTCTGCTGCTGGCTGATCCAGCTGAGATTCGCCAGTAGCGGTGTCATGCTGTTCTGGCGTGGCAACGCCTGCATGAGTGCCTGTTTAAGCACCGCATCGGTAGCTGGTAGTGGGTTGAGCACTTTGAGCATGGGTTTGTCACCGAGTTGACTCACTTGCAGCTGAAGTCGTTGCCCAATTACCAGTGGCAGCGCTGTATCGGCCTTGAGTTGCAGTGGCGGGGCCGATTGGCCGGAGGTTGTACGAGAACTGGTATTGAGCAGTTGTAACAGCACCGTGTCGCTGGCGAGCTGTTTGATGACCACCGCTTGCAGCAGTTGCCCGACGCGCAGTTGTTGTAGTTGCGCGGTGGCGGAGGTCAGGTTAAGTGAGGCGGGTGGTGGTCCATTGATTTTCATGGGATCAAGCAGGTCCGGGTTTGGCCGATGAATCTGTATATTGCCAAGCTGAACCACTGTTGTATATGGCAATGTACATAGTAGTTTTACGCGGCTTGTCTCATTGTGGAAGGGAATGAAATGCAGACATATACCCTCTGGTATACACGAAAAGATGGTGAGGTGCGGGGACCATTTCCACGTGCTGTCATTTCCCAGTATCTATTGCTTAATCGTCTGCATAAGGACGATGAGGTGAGTATCGATCAGGAACACTGGCAGCCGATTGCTAGCGTCGAAGAGCTGGTGCCTACGGCGATAAAGGGCACATTAAGCCAACCGGCAAATCAGTATTTGATTGATGTCGCCAAACGCGGCGCCGATGAGCGGCTGGCTATCGAGCGACGGCAACAGAGTGAGGCAGCTGCGTTAGGTGAGCATCGTGGTGGTGATGAGCGGCGTGCCGACGAGCCTGATGATCTGTTGGAGCATCGTCGGGTCAAGACAGCGGCCATTGTGGCGGCGCGACAAAAAAAACCGGTTAACACTATTTTGGCTGTAGTGATTGTATTGGCCATTGCGGCTGTTTTGGTGGTGCTGGCCCTCAGCTACACACCACAGCCGAGTGAACCAGAGGCGGATTGTGCAACAGCCCCGATGGCTGGCGTCAATTGGAGTAACTGCAATCTACAGGGCAGTAATTTTAATCACAGCAACCTGCAACAGGCAATGATCCGCAATGCCGATCTCACTGGCAGCACACTGCTATCAGCCGATCTGCAAGGTGCTGATCTGGCCTATGCCAATCTCAGTCTTACTAATCTTGCTCGAGCAAACCTGCGTGGCGCCCAGCTGATGGGGGCCAAACTCAACGGCAGCGATTTGAGTAATGTCGATTTGAGTGACGCTGATCTATCGTATGCGGATTTGAGTAGCGCTAATCTCAGTGGTGCCAATCTTGCTGGAGCCAAACTTGATCAGACAGTGTGGATGGATAAAACCATCTGTGCGCGTGGCTCAGTGGGACAGTGTCTGGTGGGGCGATAGTTATTGTTTACTAGTGTAGTGTCCTAAATATATTGTTCATTTATAATGTTCTGCGTTATAGCAAGAGAAGTGAACAATGAATTCAGCAATCATTATTGAACTGAGTCCTCAAGAACAAGAGGTGTTGAACAAGAATATTCGGGGTAGGAAAACACCGATGCGACTTATTGAGCGTTCAAAAATCATCTTGCTTGCAGCTGATGGACTATCCAATATTCAGATTGCAGAGCAATTGAGCATCAGTGCA
>CAMTXZ010000086.1:0-4430 GCA_947085765.1 uncultured Chromatiaceae bacterium
CACGTTGCGTGTCAATTCCGGCGCAGCAAAGATATCGGCCGTCGATACGTGACAATTGGGAATCAGCAGCAAAAACCACGGCTCCGGCAGCTCCAGCGGCGTCAACTCCTCCCCCACCCCTTCGGCCCAGGCGGCCCGGCCGCGGACAAATACCGGCACATCGGCACCCAGCTGGAGACCAATGGTTGCCAACTCATCTAGCGACAGGCCCAACTGCCAGAGATGGTTCAACGCCACCAGCGTGGTCGCCGCATCGGAGCTGCCACCGCCCAGACCACCGCCCATCGGCAGCCGTTTTTCGATATTGATATCGACCCCCAGCGGTGTGCCCGTCGCCACCTGAAGCTGGCGTGCAGCACGCACCGTCAGGTCATTTTCAGCGGCGACGCCAGCAATCTCACCTACACGCCTGACCCGCCCATCCTGGCGCACAGTGAAGGCGAGGCTGTCGCCATAATCGAGAAACTGGAAAACCGTCTGCAGCAGATGGTAACCATCGGCACGACGGCCGGTGATGTGGAGAAAGAGGTTGATTTTGGCCGGCGCTGGCCAGCTTTGAAGGGTGTTTTCAGGCATCAGATATTATTCAGGTTATCGAGCGACCACTGATCTATCACCAGACGCACCCGCAGCCGTGAGTTGCTCATCTCCAGCTTATCTGGCAGCGTAACGCCATCTACATGGTCATAACGGTTGTAACTCACCTCCCAACCCAACTGCTGCAGACGACTGAGGTGGCCCAGACCATCGACCACCTGCAGATCAGACTCCTGCGGCGCAGGCCGGCCCGTCAGCCAATATTTCAAACCGCTCACCGGCACATGCCAGCCAAGCGCTTCGTCCATCAGCGCCTCAGGGTCAGCGGCAATACGTGGCGGCTGATCGGCACTCTCCAGCACCGCCGCCGTTGCATCACCATGAATCCGCACCGCCCCTTGCCCGAATGCACCGGAGAGCAGGATGTCATAACTGTCACCCTGCTGCTGCCAGCGCAACGACGCGCTCCAACCATCATTATGCAGATCGCGCACGGCAATACGGCCGTTAAACGACCAGTCGCCAAGCTGCTCCAGCTGCTGCTGATGGAGTTGCCAGGTGATCATATCGGGCACGGCGGAGACTTTTTCCGGCACGCTGCTACAGGCGGCTAACCCCAGACAGGCCAAACCTGCCAAACCTGCCCGCCCAGTCGGCCAAACGGCGGCAAGGCGCCTGATAGCAGCAGGGAACACTACTGATCCAGGCGTTTGATGACGGCCAATAAGGACTTGTTGTCAGGCGCGTACTCCAGCCCCAGCCTCCACGCGGCACGAGCAGCTTCGCGATCACCCGAGACCCACAGCACCTCACCCAGATGCGCGGCAACCTCAGCATCCTTGCCCAGCTCCATCGCACGGCGCAGGTACTTGAGCGCCTCGGGCAGATCACCCTTACGGTACTGCACCCAACCCATACTATCGAGAATGTAGAAGCTATCCGGCCTGAGCACTAGCGCCTGTTTGATGTAGGTTTCGGCCTCATCAAAACGGTTGGTGCGATCCGCCAGGGTATAACCGAGGGAGTTTAGCGCGTCGACATTGTCCGGCTCACGTTCGATAATCGCCAGCAGGTCACGCTCCAGCCAGTCAACGCGTCCCAGCTTCTCCGCCACCATCGCCCGGGCATAGAGCAGCTCGGTACTGTCGGGAATCTCCTGCAAGGCGTGGTCATATACCTGCATCGCCTCGTCGTAACGTCCTATATCACGCAGAATATCCCCTTCGACAAGATAGAGACGCTGGCTCTGATCTGGCATGCGCGCCTGTACCGCACCAAGGCGGGCACGGGCAGCTTCAACATCACCCAGGCGAGCCTGCAACAGCGCGCTGCGGGTCTGGGCGTTCAGGTAGTTGTCGCCGCGATCCACCTTGTCATACCACTTGATAGCGCCTTTTAAGTTGCCCCGCACCTCTTCGATACGACCGAGGTAATAACTGGTCTCATCCACCCGCACGCTTTTACGATTAAGCGTTAGGAAATAGTTCTCCGCATCCTTAGGCCGCTCTAACCGCAAGGCTACCAACGCGGCAGCAAAGGTGATGTCATCGTTATCAGGCTGCGCTTTGAGTATCTTCTTAAACTGTACCTGGGCCTCCTCGGGGCGATCGACATCCACCAGCATCCGCCCATAGGCCACCCGCAGCTCCAGATCTTTACCATTGTCTTTGACCATCTGCCCCAGATAGTCCAACGCCTCGGCCTCGCGCCCACTGCCATACAGGATGCGGCTGCGCAAAATTATCGCCTGGGTCAGCTCCGGCCGCAGCTGCAACAGCCGGTCAACCGCCTTTTCAGCCTCATCGAGCTTGCCGGCACGCAACGCCAGCTGGCTATTGGCATAGAGACCCGCGCTATCGTCGGGATGGCGCACCAGGAATCGCTGCACCACCTCCAGCGCCCCATCCTTGTCCTGCTCACGGGCCAGCAACCGGATCATCAGCAGATAACGCCCCTGCTCATCGCCCTGAGCTTGATCCAGCACCGATTCGAGTGATGTAACGGCGGCATCATAGTCGCCAGATTTAACCAGCAGAGCGGTCAGGATCTGCTGCCCCTCCGCATCAGCGGGAGACAACTCCAGCCACAGCTTGGCCATCTCCAGTCCCGCCTGGTACTCATGGGCAAAAATGGCGATGCGCGTGGCCCGTTCGGCGATACGCGGATCACGGGTCTGCTGCGCCAAACGGCCATACAGCTGCACAGCGGCGCCGTACTGGGCGCGTTGCAGCGCCACCTCAGCCACCAGGACTTCGTTCAAAATTGCTGGGCTTAGTTCAATATTGGGAAGTGGTGGTGGTGCCTCTGCCGGCAATGCAACAACGGGCGCATCACTCAGCCCAGCCCCCTGCGGGGAGAGCGTGGCGCACCCCGAAAACACCATCACACTAAAAGAGATACCAACAAAAGATACAAACAAACGTGTTACAGGCCTCATCTGCCCTCCATCACCCCAGGCACTGCCTGGACACTAAATCCATCTGAATCTCAATATACTACACCAGAAAAATCGCGGCGCACCGCTCTACTTGCCAACCACTACCTTTTACATGCAAAATCACCGGTCTATTCGATCTCGGTGCTCATTGTAAGTTTCATGGCCCTCATAGCAGTTGGTGTAAACCACAAAACCGCCCCTGTCAGTATTCGCGAGCGTGTCTCCTTTGCGCCCGAACGTCTGGCCGATGCACTCAAGGAGCTGACATCAACATCACAGGTCAGTGAAGCCGCCATCCTGTCGACCTGCAATCGCACCGAACTGGTCTGCAACAGCCACGATACCAATACCGACACTATCATCGACTGGTTCGAACATTATCATAAGCTCGACTCCAAAGAGGTCCGCCCTTACATCTATGTACACCCCGACCAGATGGCAGTGCGTCATGTGCTGCGAGTCGCCAGTGGCCTCGATTCCCTGATCCTCGGTGAACCGCAGATCCTCGGCCAGATCAAGGATGCCTACAGCAAGGCGGAGCAGGCCGGCACCATCGGCAAGCTGCTGAACCGCCTCTTCCAGCACACCTTTTCTGTCGCCAAACAGGTCCGCACCGACACCGCCATCGGCTCCAGCCCGGTCTCGGTCGCCTTTGCCGCCGTCAGCCTGGCGAAGCAGATTTTCAGCAACATGGAAGAGCGCACCGCGCTGTTGATTGGCGCCGGCGAGACCATCGAACTGGCAGCACGCCATCTGCACGCCAGTGGCGTCGGCCGCATCATCATCGCCAACCGCACCGTCGAGAAGGCCCACGCCCTGGCGCAGGAGTTTGGCGGCTACGCCATCGCCCTGAAAGAGATCCCCAACCATCTGGCCGAGGCCGACATTGTCATCTCCTCCACCGCCAGCCAGCTGCCGATCCTTGGCAAAGGGGCCGCCGAGCGGGCCATCAAACAGCGCAAACACCGCCCGATGTTGATGATTGACATCGCTGTGCCGCGCGACATTGAAGCCGAAGTCGGCGAGCTGGAGGATGTCTATCTCTACACCGTTGATGACCTCCAGGAGATCATCCAGGAGGGGCTGAAGTCGCGCCAGGAAGCCGCCATTCAGGCGGAAGAGATCATCGACACCCAGGTGGCCCACTTCATGGGGTGGATCCAATCCCAGGATGCCTTTACCGTGATCCGCCAGTTCCGCGACCACGCCCAACAGATCCGCGACACCGAGATAGAAAAAGCACTGCGCCAACTCGGCAACGGTGAAAACAGCGAACAGGTACTGCAAAAACTCGCCCACGCCCTCACCAACAAATTGACCCACGCCCCCAGCGCCCAGATCCGTCAGGCCGGTTTCGATGGCCGCATTGAACTACTGGACGCGGCGCGGGAACTCTTCGAACTGAAAAACTAACTATCTAGGCCCCCGTGAAACCATCCATACGCAGCAAACTGGA
>CAMTXZ010000087.1:0-1575 GCA_947085765.1 uncultured Chromatiaceae bacterium
GGATCGAGCGTGGTCGGTTGTGTGTTCATGGCTGTCGCCGTGACACGCACGGCCGTGACATAGAGCGGCGGAATGGTGCTCGATTTCCACTGTGTCATGGGGGCTGTACGCAGCGCCCCACCGCGATACAGCAGCACCTCTTGAGTGGCAACAGGCACACGCACGACACCCGCCAGCGGCGTGATGAGACGACTCGGTGCATAGAGGTTTTGTGCGGCAAATCGAACCATATCCACGCCATCGTGGTGGTAACGATCTGCGTCAGAGAGCGGTTGTGACTCTGACACGCCAGCCGCAGAGGCATCATTAAACCGATCATCCAGGATGACCAGCGTCCGGGGCGAGGCATCGGCGCGGGCCTCCACATCCAGCAACCACGAGTCAGGGCCGGCCATGCTGAAGACATTGACGCGCTGCCGTGAAAACGGTTCGGCGGCCGTCCAGTAGAGACTGCCGTTTTCACGAATTTGCAAATTACTGGTTTTATCACCCACACCGTCAGGCCACTCGATTCTCACGGCCGTCGGAAAATCAATACGTCGTTCAACGCCCACCGGCAACACAACAGTAATAGGTACGTTTTTCCAGACCACATGGTCCACAATTTCACTGGAGGTTTGAATGGAATCAGCCATCACAGGGGTTTGGCACAGCAGCAACGCCATCAACCCCACGCTAAGACACGAGATACACTTCGATATAATTCTCATCATCACTTTCCTGCCTCAACCTTGATTGGCTGGTAACGCCCACTGCCATCGAGCGCAAGTTGCCAGGGGTTTTTTTCGCGATCCACGTCATAACGCACCACCCGAATCGGGTAACGTAACGTGACATCCTTGACGGTATTACCGAGTACGTGCTCCCGGATATGCACATCAAACCAGACAACCCAGGCATCACCATCGATCTGTACAAAACTTTCCTTGTAAGCGCTGCCCGCCACAAACGAGAGCGTGCGCACACGGTTCTTTAATTCACCTTGATTCTTGCGCTCTTTAACATCTTCATTGAGCTGTTGGTGATAGTCTGGCGTCAGAAAATAGCGCAAGAGGCTGACTCGATTAGGGTAATCACGCTCACCATCCATATCCCAGGAGTTGAGCTGTTGCAGGATGTACTGCGCAAATAGGTAAACGCCGGCAGGATCAATTTCGCCAGTCTTCATTGTTGCGCCGCCACGCAGGTCAGGTGGATAGTGCAACGTAATATCCTTGGGGGCTTGTCCCCATCCAATGGCCATCACGACGATGACCAGGAACAGGCCAATAATGATGCGTGTTTTATAACGCCCGGCTTGCCGGACATTCTCTAATTCATTGGCAAAGCTCACCGTCGAATCCTCCATTGGCCCGTATGGGTAATGAATGAACCCTTCATACCTAACTTTGACAGCTTCATAATGAGATACCTGTTGTAGTAACCATCGGGTTTGCCCTCTTTGGCCTTGCCCAGGCGACGACCGCCCACAATGACGGTCGCCAGTGCAAATAACAGTCCTGATGGAATGGAGAGAAACCAGAAACCGAAGGGCGAGAGCAGGATGAGTCCAAGTACGAGTCCTGTCACAAATCC
>CAMTXZ010000088.1:0-1653 GCA_947085765.1 uncultured Chromatiaceae bacterium
GGCCGTTCGCTGGCGATGGCCAGGGCGATGGCGCCGCTGCCGGTGCCGAGGTCGGCGATCTGCCACTGGGCGGCGGGCGGGATGCGTGCCAGCGCCTGCTCCACCAGCAGTTCGGTATCGGGGCGCGGGATCAGGGTGGCGGGGGTGACGTTGATTTTCAGTGACCAGAACTCGCGCCAGCCGATCAGGTAGGCGAGTGGTTCGCCCTGCTGACGGCGCGCCACCAGTGTCTGGAACTGGGCGTTCAGTTCAGCATCGATTTCACGTTCGGGCCAGGCGCGCAGGTAGCTGCGTTCACGTTGCAGCAGGTGGCAGAGCAGTGCCTCGGCATCGAGGCGGTCGATCTGTGTTGTTGCTTGCAGGATTACAGTGGTGATGTTCATTGTTTAACTGTCACGCGGATGGCGTGCAGCGGAATCCGGGGGTTGCGGTCCCGGATTTCACTGGGTCTCATCCAGGCTACCTTAATCACCCATGGCGGCGAGCAGGTCGGCCTGATGTTCGTTGATGAGTGGGTTGATGACCGGGTCGAGATTGCCCTGCATGACGTCGTCTAGTTTGTAGAGTGTCAGGCCAATGCGGTGGTCGGTGAGGCGCCCCTGGGGGTAGTTGTAGGTGCGGATGCGCTCGGAGCGGTCGCCCGATCCCACCAGTGAGCGGCGGGTCTGGGCCTCTTCGGCGGCCTGTTTGTCGATCTGCTGGTTGAGCAGTTTCGCTTTCAGCAGTGACAGGGCGCGGGCGCGGTTTTTGTGTTGCGACCGTTCATCCTGGCACTCCACCACAATGCCGGTGGGGATGTGGGTGATGCGGACCGCCGAGTCGGTTTTGTTGATGTGCTGACCCCCGGCACCGGAAGCGCGGTAGGTGTCGGTCTTGAGATCGGCGGGGTTGAGGTCGATCGCTTCGATCTCGTCGGCCTCGGGCATCACGGCCACGGTGCAGGCGGAGGTGTGGATGCGCCCCTGGGCCTCGGTTTCGGGCACCCGCTGGACCCTATGGACGCCCGATTCGAACTTGAGCCGGGAGTAGGCGGCGCGGCCGATGAGGCGGCTGATCACCTCTTTATAACCGCCATGTTCGCCAAAGTTTTCATTGACGATCTCCACCTGCCACCCCTGGGTCTCGGCATAACGTGAGTACATGCGAAACAGGTCGCCGGCAAAGATCGCCGCCTCATCACCGCCGGTACCGGCGCGGATTTCCAGGAATATGTTGCGGTTGTCGTTGGGGTCGGTCGGCAGCAGCAGGGTCTGTAGCTCTTTCTCCAGCAGCACCTGTTGGGCGCGGGCGGACTCCAGCTCTTCGTAGCCGAGTTCGCGCATCTCCGGGTCTTTGACCATCTCTTCGGCGGTGGCGATGTCGTCGAGGGTCTGGCTGTAACGCTCAAAACAGGCGATCACCGGGCTGAGCTCGGCATACTCCTGCGACAGGCTGCGAAACTTGTTCTGGTCGTTGATGATGCTGGGTTCGGACAGGAGCGCGCTTAGCTCCTGCAACCGTTCGGAGAGAGACTCCAGTTTGCTGCGTATGGATGGTTTCACGGGGGCCTAGATAGTTAGTTTTTCAGTTCGAAGAGTTCCCGCGCCGCGTCCAGTAGTTCAATGCGGCCATCGAAACCGGCCTGACGGATCTGGGCGCTGGGGGCGTGGGTCA
>CAMTXZ010000089.1:0-22305 GCA_947085765.1 uncultured Chromatiaceae bacterium
CATCAAGCACTCTTTGAACTGCCAGACGACGCAGCAGTGCCTGTTCTTGTGTCGGTAATTGTCTTGCATCATATTTCATGGATGCATTATCGCACTTCAACAACCTTTGGTATTGTTTATTACCGACTTATTAGTAACTATGAATCTCAAGGTAATTTAAAAACAGAATCAGCCGACTACCTGCACTGATGAGTGTTTTGTATGGGGAAAGTTGATGGTGGTAAATAAAGCAAGGGGCTGGATAGGCGCCAACCGGCCCTCTTTGGGAGCGCTTATCCTGGCATTAATTGCCATTGCTGTGGTGACCTGGTGGGCGGGCCGAACCTTTGAAGAGCGGTTCCGCCAGGATCTTGATCGCACGCTGAATGCGGTTCTCAACATCAATCACGCCGCCATGGACCTTTGGAGCAATGAGCATATGCAGCGCATTGGATTTGCCGCTGCCTCTCCCGATATTCTGACCATTACCAAAAACCTGCTCGCCCTGCCGCGCGATCGTGCAACGCTGCTGGAATCACAAGGAGAGGCGCGCGGTATGAAGTTGGCGTGGCTCTATCAGATAGGCGGATATCAAGGGTACTTCATCATCGCCCCAGACAATACCAATCTCTCCTCTGCACGTGATTCCAATGTCGGCAGCGCCAACCTACTGACTGCCCAACCAAGGGTTTTGAGGCGGCTCTGGGCAGGTGAATCGGTAATGAGTCATCCCATGATCAGCGACGTGCCTTTGCCAAACCGGAAAGGCGAACTACAAAATGGGCTGCCCACTATGTATGTAGCCGCCCCCATCAAAGATGGAAGTGGAAAGATAATTGCCCTGCTTGCCTTGATTATCGATCCTGTCAGCGAACTCTTCCCGCTGTTGGAGGCAGCGCGCATCTCCAGCAGCGGCGAAAGTTATCTCTTTGACCGTAGTGGCAATATGATGAGCGAGAGCCGCTTTAGCGAACAGTTGAATAAAGCTGGTCTGCTGGCACTCGGTGAAAGCGCCGTCGGAAAAGTCCAGATCCGAGACCCTGGCATCGACCTCACCCAACACAACAATCCTGCCCAACCACTATCGCAACGTCCCCTGACACACATGGCTGCCTCTGCCGCCGAAAACGAAAAAAATGTCAATTTAGTGGGTTACCGTGACTATCGTGGTGTGCCGGTGGTGGGTGCCTGGATATGGGATTCTGAAATAGATATTGGCCTGACAGTTGAGCAGGATGTCACCGACGCCTATCAACCTCTCTATATTTTCCGCACTCTATTATATGGGTTTGCGCTCTTTACCGCTGCACTGCTCACCGGACTGATAGTGATAAGTGCAAAGGGGCGCGCCAAACTGCAAAGATCACAGGCGCGGGTCCAGAGCCTGGTAGATACCCTGCCGGATGGAGTGGTGGTGATCGATGATGGTGGCATCATTGAAAGCATCAACCCAGCCGTTGAGAAACTGTTTGGCTACACAGCAGTGGAGCTGATCGGCCACAATGTCAGCCTCCTGATGCCTGCTGCCGATCAACAGCATCACGACGGCTATATCAGCAACTTTGTCAATTCCGGCCAGGCCAGGTTAATGGGTTCCGGCCGCGAGGTGCAGGCACTGCGCAAAAATGGCCGGGAGTTCTCGGCCGAGATAATCGTCAATGAGATGCAGCTGGGGGACAAACGTTATTTCACCGGCATCATCCGCGACGTCACCCAATACAAACAGGTGGAAGAGCAGCTCAACATGCTTAATGATGAGTTGCAGATGCTGGCGCTGGTAGCGCAAGAGACCGACAATGCCGTCATCGTCACCGACAAGGAGGGGCAGATTCTCTGGGTCAATCGTGGCTTTGTCACCAGCAGCGAATATGCGCTGGAAGAGGTGCAGGGACAACGACTCGGCGAACTGCTGGAGAGCAGTGGCAGCGACCCGCAGGAGATCGAGAACATCTGCCACACTTTAGGTACAGGCCAAAAAATCACAATAGAGCTACTGACCCACAGCAAATCGGGCCGCCCCTACTGGATCAACATGGAGGTCTCGCCGGTCTTTGACTACAACGACGAGGTGAAAAAATTCATCATCCTCCAGCGTGACATCACCTCAATGCGCCAGATAGTAAGTGAACTCCAGACTGCCAAAGAGGCCGCCGAAGAGGCGAGCAGCTCAAAATCCAACTTCCTGGCGGCCATGAGCCATGAGATCAGAACCCCGATGAATGGCGTTATCGGCATGATCGACGTACTCGACCGCACCGCACTGGACGACCACCAGGTCAAACTGACCACCACGATTCGTGACTCCGCCTTTGCCTTGCTGGGTATCATCGATGACATTCTCGACTTCTCCAAGATTGAGGCGGGACGGCTCGATCTGGAGGAGATCCCCACCGAGCTGGGGCTGTTGATTGAGGGAGTTGGCGAAACCCTGCAACCGATTGCTGAACATAAAAATGTCGAACTGACGCTATTCTGCGATCCCCGTATTCCAACCCTCAGCGGCGACCCGATCCGCATCCGCCAGATCCTATTCAACCTAGCCGGTAATGCGGTCAAGTTTTCAAGCGGCAACAACAAGACCGGAAAGGTGACTGTACGTGCCGATCTGGTTGAAATGATTAGCGATAAAAATCTGGCACGTATCCGTATCCAGGTGAGCGACAACGGTATTGGTATGAGTCCTGAAGTACAGCAACGTCTGTTCCAGCCCTTCACCCAGGCCGAAAACTCCACCACCCGTCGCTATGGCGGCACCGGTTTGGGGCTGGTGATCTGCCGTCGTCTGGTCGAGATGATGAACGGTACCATCACACTCGAGAGTGAAGCGGACAACGGCTCTATCTTTACCGTTGCGCTCGAGCTGGAGACGGTTCCACAAGAAAATGCCCAGCCGAGTCAGGAGTTAGTCAACGTCACCACTATCCTGGTGGGTTTTGATGAGGTCGCCCGCGCCATCATGGCCTGTTATCTCGGTTATTCAGGTGCAAAAGTGCTGCTCGACATGACTCTCGACTCCTGCATCCAGCGGATCAACGGCCACCCAGCCAACAGTGGCGCCGTCGTAATTGTGGTTGATGACCGGCATGCGCAGCTCGGTGGCAAGGTACTCTACGAACGACTCGGCATCCAGAACCATCGTAACAATATGTACATGCTGGTGATTAGCAGCAATACCGCCAGCAGCCCTACCAATGAACAGCAAAACGTTGCCTACCTACAGATGAACTCCCTGAGCCGCAGCCAGCTGATTCAGACCATCGGCATCGCGCTGGGACGAGTGAAAAAGAGTGAGCGCGCCAGCCATAAAATGCCGCTCTCCCAGCGGCCACCCACCACGGTGGAAGAGGCGCGCCAGCGAGGTCAATTGATCCTGGTGGCAGAAGACAACAAAACCAACGTCAAGGTGATCCTGCATCAACTGGGGCTACTGGGTTACGCCGCCGAGGTCGCCATTGATGGACGCGAGGCACTGGAGCTGTGGCGTAAAGGGGGGTTTGCCCTGCTACTCACCGATTGCCACATGCCAGAGATGGATGGTTATGACCTGGCCCGCGCCATTCGTCTGGAAGAGACGGAGGGGCATCGCGTGCCGATTATCGCCATCACCGCTGACGCCCTAAGTGGCACACATAACCATTGCCTGGAAGCGGGCATGGATGACTACCTCACCAAACCAACCCAGGTCGAAAAACTCAATAACATGCTCTCACGCTGGCTTCCTGAGCCACTGGAACAGCAGGAAGAGCAAGTACCAAAGGACGATGAGGAGCAAGAGTGGGATGAGTGGGAAGAGCAGGACGAACCAGAGGCACCGCCACAAGAGAGTGGCATAAAGCTACCCACCACAGGGGTGGTTAACCCCCAGATACTGAGCACTGCCATCGGCTCCGATGACCACTCCCTGCTATGCGAGTTCTATGAGGATTTTCTCAGCACGCTCAAAGAGACGCTCATCGAAGTTGATCAAGCCCATACATCAGGCGAGTATCAGGCCATCGGTGGTCTGGCCCACCGCCTCAAGTCATCCGCCAATACCACCGGGGCCATACAACTGGCAAGCTGTTGTCTGACGCTGGAAATGGCGGGCAAGGCCGATGACCGGGCAACGATTGATGACAAAATCCCCCAACTGCGTAATCACGCGGCAGCGGCAATCGAGTGGATCGAGCGGTACATCGCGAACTAGAGTAACGTCACAAACGGTAGCGCTGGAGGGTATTACTGATGGGGGGGCTAAACTGGAAAGGCCTGCTGATCTGCGCCCATGACGACTGTGACCCAACGAGAGTGGAATGCTGGCGCGCTTAAATTAAATGCCCACCTCTTCCACTAGTATCTTCACCATGTCAGTACGTAAAATCGACTGCAAGTCCTGCAGCCGGTTAATAATCTGTGGTGTCAGCCGCTGACCGGCAGAGAGTAACAGGGTGCCATCCTTGGCAAGCAGCTTTTCAGCCAGCACCGCATTTACCGGGATCTGATGAAGAGGAACCAGTGTCACGCCCGGCATGGAGCCTGGCTCCTCAGGCTCTTTTACCACCACTGGCGCTGCGTCAGGCACAACCCTGGTGACATGAGCGGCCCCGCCCACAGAGATAGGTTTGGCCTCCTCACGGCTGGCCCAGCTCCCATCAATCGCAATCGCCTCATACTCAGCTTCTGTCCGCAGGTACATCTTCTCTTTCAGCGCCTTGAGCATATTTTTCTTTACCAGATCCGACTTGATAGGCTTGACCATAAAGCCATTCACATCAAGCATCATGGAGGTATTTAATATCTCGGTATTAGAAAAAGAGGTCAGCGCAATAATACGGCTATCCCTGGCCAGGCTTGTTTTGCCGGTACGGATCGACTTTAAAAAATCCAATCCGCTCATGCCGGGCATGTAGATGTCGCTCAATATCAGATCAAATTTATTTTTTCCCAGCAGCGTCAACGCCTCCGCCACCGACCCGACATCACTCACCTGTGCACAACCAAGACTGGTCAGCGTCTGGCGAATCACCCGACGCATAAACGCTTCATCATCAACGATCAATACCGAAGGTGCGGCCATTTATATCCTCACACGCTTGTTTTGTTTTTATTCATAATAACACCTGCTTAGCGAGGTCTAATTCTGGCATTTAAACATTGTCACAACAATGTCTCTTTACATAGGATACAGCGGCCTGACTATCAAAAAATTAATACCATAAACAGTAATGTATACAATTCAGGCCAAGTATCAGACACCCATCCCAACCGGCCTAAAACAGATCCACCCACTCCCCGGGCTTACCACTTTTCCACTTCCGGTAAACCTCACTCCAGTACACACCTTAAACCTCTTTAAATTGAACAGATGGATACCCGTCACCCTTCCTACAGCCAAATCCGCTATAATTGCCGCCCTTTTTAGCCACTCATTCAAGAGGTCAGACCATGCGCCCAAGCGGCCGATCCCCCGAGCAGTTACGTGAGATCAAACTCACCCGCCGTTTTACCAAACATGCCGAAGGCTCTGTGCTGGTGGAGTTTGGTGATACCCAGGTGATCTGCACCGCCTCGATCGAAGAGCGGGTGCCGCAGTGGCTCAAAGGCAAAGGCCAGGGTTGGGTGACGGCCGAGTACGGCATGTTGCCACGCTCCACCGGCTCGCGTATGCGCCGCGAGGCGACAGGCACCGGCCAGGGCGGCCGCACCATGGAGATCCAACGTCTGATAGGCCGCTCGCTGCGCGCCGTGGTGGATATGGACGCCCTGGGTGAACGTGTGATCACTCTCGATTGCGACGTGATCCAGGCCGACGGCGGTACCCGCACCGCCTCTATCACCGGTGGTTATGTTGCCTTGGTCGATGCCTGCAACCACTTGGTCAAAACCGGCAAGATCAAAAAAAGCCCGATCCACGGCCAGATCGCCTCGGTCTCCGTCGGTATCTACAAAGGGATACCGGTACTGGACCTGGACTACCCCGAGGACTCCGATGCCGAGACCGACATGAATGTAGTGATGAACGAAGCCGGTGCCTTTATCGAAGTGCAGGGCACTGCCGAAGGTCACGCCTTCCGCATGGATGAGTTGCAGGCGATGCTGGCGCTGGCACAGAAGGGGATCAACGAACTGATCGAAAAACAGTCCGAGGCACTGAGGGGATAAGATGGGGCATAAGATGACCCAGCGCATCGTGCTCGCCACTGGCAACCGGGGCAAGGTGGAGGAGATGCAGGCTATCCTCGCCCCGTTTGGTCTGGAGGTGGTACCACAATCGGAATTTGATGTGCCCGAGGCGGAAGAGACCGGCCTCACTTTTGTCGAAAACGCCATCATCAAGGCGCGCAATGCGGCGGCCCACACCGGGCTGCCCGCCATTGCCGATGATTCAGGGCTGGAGGTCGACTTTCTCAAAGGGGCGCCAGGCATATACTCGTCACGTTTTGCCGGCATCACCGCCAACAGCAGCGACAACATCGCCAAGCTTTTGGCTGACATGAAAGAGGTGCCCGATAGTGAGCGCAACGCCCGTTTCCAGTGCCTGCTGGTATTTATGCGCCACGCCCTCGACCCGACCCCTATCATCTGCCAAGGCACGTGGGAAGGGAGCATCCTCCATGCCTCCCAAGGTGACGGCGGTTTTGGTTACGATCCGGTCTTCTATGTGCCAACACATAACTGTGCTTCAGCAGAGCTGTCCGCCGAGCTGAAAAACCAGTTGAGCCACCGTGGCCAGGCACTGCGCCAATTGGCCGAGACGCTAAAAAATAACGTAGGGTGGGCACCGCCCACCTTGACCGAAATGTCTGCATCTGCGGTGGGCAATGCCCACCCTACATAAGAGCTGCTTGCCATGAAAGCCCCCGAACTGCTCGCCCCCGCCGGCACCCTCAGAAACATGCGTTACGCCTTTGCCTATGGCGCGGACGCCGTCTATGCCGGGCAGCCACGTTACAGCCTGCGGGTGCGTAACAACGATTTCACACTGGAAAACCTCAGCATCGGCATCAACGAGGCGCACGCCCTAGGCAAGAAGTTTTTTGTCGCCAGCAATCTGCTGCCACACAACGCCAAGGTTGATACCTACATCAAGGATATGGAGCCGGTGATTGCGATGAAACCGGACGCGTTGATCATGGCTGACCCCGGTCTGATCATGCTGGTGCGCGAGAAGTGGCCGGAGATGCCGATTCATCTGTCAGTGCAGGCCAACACCGTTAATTTTCAGGCGGTAAAATTCTGGAAATCGATGGGGCTGGAGCGTGTCATCCTCTCACGTGAACTCTCGATTGACGAGATAGAGGATATCCGCCAGCGCTGCCCTGAGATGGAGCTGGAGGTGTTTGTGCATGGCGCGTTGTGCATCGCCTACTCCGGCCGCTGCCTGCTCTCCGGTTACTTCAACCATCGCGATCCCAATCAAGGCAGCTGCACCAACGCCTGTCGCTGGGAGTACGGCATCACCAACGCCAGTGAAAACGACGCCGGTGATATTCAGAGGATCGAGTTTGACGGCTTTAAGGCGATGAACCAGAGCAGCCTCAGCAGCGGCATCTCCGATTGTGGCGACCTGCCGCGCCACCCGCTGGCCGACCGCACCTATCTGATCGAAGAGAAGAACCGTCCCGGCGAGTTCATGCCGATCCTCGAAGATGAACACGGCACCTACATCATGAACTCCAAGGATCTGCGCGCCATCGAACACGTCGAGCGGCTGGCGAAGATCGGCATCGACTCACTCAAGATCGAAGGGCGCACCAAGTCGCATTACTACGTGGCGCGCTCAACCCAGGCCTATCGTCAGGCGATTGATGATGCAGTGGCAGGCAAACCCTTCGACATGGGGCTACTCGGCGTGCTGGAGAACCTCGCCAACCGCGGTTACACCAACGGCTTTTATGAGCGCCACCACACCGCCGAACACCAGAACTACATGACTGGTTATTCCAAGAGCAACCAGCAGCAGTTCTGCGGCGAGATCATCGGCTATGATAAAGAGCGGCGCATGGTCGAGGTGGATGTAAAAAACAGGTTTTCCATCGGCGATGAGCTGGAGATTCTGCTGCCGCAGGGCAACAGACATATCAAACTGGAACGAATGGAGAACAGCAGCAACAGCAACCCCATCGACGTCGCACCGGGCAGCGGTCATCGGGTCAGAATTCCGTGGGACGATGAGAATGTCACCCTGGGCCTGATCACCAGACAGCTCTAACCACCACACCGGGGAGTACAAGCCGCGCGCTAAATCCGTATACTGGTGGTCAACTTTTACACTCACATAAAACGAGGTGATCATGTTATCTAAACTGCAGCCCGCCCCCGACTTCAACTCACCCAACCAGAACAACACACCCATCACGCTGGCGCAGTTCCGCGGCAGAAAAAATGTAGTGCTCTACTTCTACCCCAAGGACGACACTCCGGGTTGCACCATCGAAGCCAACCAGTTCACCGCGCTAGCGACTGAGTTTGCCAAACAGAGCACCGTTATTTTTGGTGTCAGCAAAGACTCCTGCGCCAGCCACCAAGCCTTCATCGACAAATTTGGCCTGAAGGTAGATCTACTCGCCGACAGCAGTGGCGAACTCTGCAACAGCTACGGCGTATGGCAAGAGAAAGAGAGAAATGGAGAGAAGAAGATGGGCATTGTGCGCTCCACTTTTATCATCGACAAAAATGGCGTACTGGCAGATGTGGAGTATGGCGTTAACGCCGAGGGTCACGCCCAGACGGTGCTGGATAAAATCAAACAGCTTTAAACACCCAAGGCCGGGCGTCAACGTTGCGCCCGGCCCTCACGTACTACTCTCTGCAATATTTGTTACGGTTTACCCACCACCCAGCGCAACACACTCGACATGCCATTGTGATATTTGCCCTCGTGCAGTTCGACAATAGCGTGCTCGGCATGCAGTAATTCACCCGCAGCAAAATCCTCCCGCAAGATCGCATCGCTATAGAGCATATCCTCCACCGGCGGCCCACCGGTCTTGTAGTTAAGCTGCCCCTTGTCATAGGCCTCCATAATGATCACTCCGCCAGGCTTGAGCGCCGCCAGCATCTTGCGATGTAATTGCGGACGCTGCTCGCTGCTGAAGTGGATAAAGATCGCCACCACCAGATCGTACTCATTCACCGGCCACTGCCACTGAGTCAGGTCGACGCACTCAGTCGCCAGCTTCACCTTGCGGCTGGCGGCAAGCTGACGCGCCTTCTCCACGCCGGTGGCCGAGTAGTCGACGGCGAGCACATCAAGCCCCTGTTCCGCCAGCCAGACCCCGTTGCGTCCTTCACCATCCCCCACCGCCAGGGCCTTCATGCCAGCGTTGAAACGGTGCTGCTGTGACATCAGAAATCCGTTGGCTATGGTGCCGTAGGCATACCCCTCTTCACCATAACGCTCTTCCCAAAACTCTTTCATCAAAAACTCCTGTTCATTATCAGAATTAACTCTTCCATGAGGCCGGCAGTGAACTGATGGTCAGATCACGCCCCTCGCTGAGCATGTAATCGGCAAACACCTTGGCCACCACCGACGGTTTTTTACCCAACGGATAACAGAGGTACCACTCATCCTCAATCGGAAACCCCTCCACATCCAATACCACCAACTCACCAGTATTAATCTCATGCACCAACGCATAGATAGAGAGCATGGAGATACCCAGCTCACCGATCACTGCCTGTTTAATCGCCTCGTTACTGCCCAAGGCCATGTTGATTTTAAATTCAAAATCACGACTACGACCGAGGCGGTCCATCGTCAGAAAGGTACCGCAACCCGGCTCACGGGCGAGAAAGTTCTCGTTAGCCAGCGCCTTGAGTGGAATGTTCTTTTTACCTGCCAGTGGATGGTTGGGAGAGGCCAGAATCACCAGCGGATTGGTGAGAAAAGGAATGGCGTGGATGGATGGGTCAGAGGGCGTCTGACCCACTATATAAATGTCATCCAGATTCTGCTCCAGACGCTCGAGGATATTCTGGCGGTTGTTCACCACCAACGATAAATTGATTCCTGGATACCGCTTATGAAAGTCACCCAGAATGCGCGGTGCAAAATACTCCGCTGTGGTCACGCCCGAGATGCGCAGATCCCCCTGCTTGACTCCTTTGATGTCAGAGACGGTCATCTGAAACTCATCCAGCGAGGTAAAGAGCGATTTACAGGTCTTAAGCAACTCGCCACCTACCGCCGTCAAGGCGATCTGCTTCCCCACCTGCTCAAATAGAGACATGCCAACAATGCCCGTCAGTTTTTTCATCTGCATTGAGAGCGTCGGCTGGGTCAGATGCAACTCTGCCGCCGCCACCGTGAATGAGGCGTTTCGCGCTATAGATTCAAATACTTGTAATTGACGGAAGGTGGCGTTACGAATTTTAATCATGGCAAATAACCCTATTAAATAGATAATGATCTATATGGATTATAAAATCTTTTTACTATCATTGATACAAGACCAGGTCCATAATCGCTTCCAGGTTGATGACATAGTCAACTCTCCTTAGTGCGCATGGGGCCTGTCTCCCTCCCCCTCCCCCCCCGATGAGGCAATCCACCCCATGCGCGCCTTTTTTATCTGACTCAAGCCTCACAAACCCACCCAACAATACTATTTACTCTCCTATCAGTCATAGGATCAGCTGCTTTATCTCGTACTACCTCACTCAATCAACCTATAGATAAATAGCTATCCATTCAATAATAATTTTCTATTATCATTTATAGGTCATAGCCTCCATACTGGCTTTAAGTTGACCTGATCACTCAGCTTTGTGTGCATGGGGCTTGCCTTTACCTCCCCCCTCCCCCCTAAAAGGCAAGCAATTCCATGCACACAATTTTTTATCTCCCTACTCCAGTAACTACCCACATCACGAACCGCGCGCACATACTCCAACAGTAGCCTATCAAAGAGCGCCACCATAGCTCGCAGCGACTAACCAGCCAAACGACAGGCAATAAAAAGGCAGGAAAATCCTGCCTTTTTTATATCTACTTTACCACCCGTAGACTGGGCCGCCCCTTGGGTGGCTGTGGCGGCTCATCGTCACCGCCTGTTGGTGGTTCATCAGCCGACGCCTGGTCATCAACCTCCTCCTCAGAGAAGACCATGCCACGACCATTCTCCTTGGCATAGATGGCAAGCACCGCCTGCGGTGGCAGGCTCACCTCCATGGAGACACCACTAAAACGGGCGCTAAACATTACCCACTCATTTGTCAGCTCCAGGCCATGTACCGCGTGCGGGTTGACGTTAAGAATGATTTTGCCATCCTCAATATACTGCGTTGGCACCGTGACATTGGCGGCTCCGGCATTCACCAGCATATAAGGGGTCAGACCGCTGTCGACTATCCATTCATAGATGGCGCGAATCAGGTAGGGGCGTGAAGAGTTCAATGTAAAAATCCTTTGTAACGATTAAGAGCGAATGGCGCGCTCAGCGGCACTCAGGCTAGCGCCAAAACCAGGACGTCTGAAGAGACGGCTGGCATAAGCGGTCAACGCCTTGGCCTGAGGAGGCAGCTCGATGCCGTAGAGCGGCAGACGCCAGAGCAGTGGCGCCAGACTACAATCAACCATCGTGAAATCATCGCTCATAAAGAAGGGTTTCTCCTCAAATATTGGCGCGATAGAGATCAGTCCATCCCGCAAGATGTTGCGGGCCTCTTCCACCTTGGCCTTATCCGAGCCTGTCAGCACATCCAGCAGACCGTACCAGTCACGTTCGATGCGATAGAGAAACAGACGGCTCTGCGCCCGCCCGATCGGATCAATCGGCATCAGCGGAGGATGCGGGTAACGCTCATCCAGATACTCCATGATGATACGTGACTCGTAGATCACCAGATCACGGTCCACCAGGGTCGGCAATGAGTTGTAGGGGTTCATTCCCAACAGATCCTCAGGCAGATTGTTGTCATTGATACTGACAATCTCCGCAGTAATATTTTTTTCTGTCATCACCAGGCGCGCCCGGTGACTATAGGGGCAAAGATCACTCGAATAGATGATCATGACCGGTCTACGACTGGAAGAGACTGCCATGCTTAAACTCCCTGAACTACTAACTGACATCAACGTGTATGTTTGGATCATCGCCACAACCAATCGGCGGCTGGAGTCTTGAGCCGGCCATTATACCCAGCTGGGTGCGGCTTTGTCAGAACTGCGCACCGTTACCTTTGATATCAGCGCTTTGCGGCGAGCCAGAACCACCAGACGATGAAAAATATCAGCAACAATGCCACCAGATTGACCAGCAGCATCATGATTGCTCCCCCTTGGGTTTGAACCAGCGCAGACGATTGGCATTGCTCACCACCGTCAACGACGACATCGCCATCGCCGCACCCGCAATCATCGGGTTGAGCAACAAACCGGAAATCGGGAAGAGCACCCCGGCCGCGACTGGAATCCCCAGCGTATTGTAGAAAAAGGCACCCCAGAGATTCTGTTTGATATTGCTCACCGTCGCGCGCGAGATCTCAATGGCATCCACCACCCCGTGCAGTGAACTACGCATCAGGGTGATGTCGGCGCTCTCGATGGCAACATCGGTGCCGCTGCCGATAGCAAAACCGACGTCGGCCTGGGCCAGCGCCGGGGCGTCGTTAATGCCATCGCCCACCATCGCCACCACCTCACCACGCTGTTGTAACTCAACCACCTTGGCAGCCTTGTCACCGGGCAGCACCTCGGCAAAAAACTCATCTACACCTACCTGTTGCGCTACTGCTGCTGCCGTGATGCGGTTATCACCGGTCAACATCACCACCTTGAGTCCAGCACGATGGAAGCGCGCAATGGCCGCTTGGGAGTCCGCTTTGAGCGGATCGGCCACCGCGACTATGCCCGCCAATAGACCATTCACCGCCAGGAACATCGGCGTCTGTCCCGCCTGCGCCAGGGCATCGGCACGCTCAAGCAGGGCATCAACCACCACATTCTGCTGCGCCAACAGACGGCGATTGCCCAGTAGCAGTTGTTTACCGTCCACCTCGCCCTGCACCCCGTGGCCGGCGCTGGCGACGAAATTGCTGACCGCCATCAACACCAAATCACGCTCATGCGCGGCGTTAACAATCGCCTCCGCCAGCGGATGTTCAGAGCCGGCCTCCAGCGACGCCGCCAGTCGCAGCAACTCATCTTCATCACCGTTAACGGCAATCAGCGCGGTGACCGTCGGCCGCCCGGCGGTGATGGTGCCGGTCTTGTCGAGCACGATGGTGGTGAGCTGGCCAGCCCGTTGCAGCGCTTCGCCATTGCGGATCAACACCCCATACTCCGCCGCCTTGCCAACCCCGACCATGATCGAGATCGGCGTCGCCAGCCCCAACGCACAGGGACAAGCGATGATCAGCACCGTCATGGTGGTCAGTAATATGTAAGCCGATTTTGGCTCCGGCCCGAAGTTGAACCACGCCATAAAAGTCAGCACAGCGATGATCAGCACCGTTGGCACAAACACCGCAGCAACCTTATCGACAAGACGGCCAATCGCCGGTTTGGAGTTCTGCGCCTGACGCACCATCTCGATGATGCGCGCCAGCGCCGTCTCTCTGCCGATACGGGTCGCCTGAAACAGAAAAGTACCGCTGCGATTCATGGTGCCGCCCGTCACCTCATCGCCTGCACGTTTCTCCACCGGCAACGGCTCGCCGGTGAGCATCGACTCATCAACAGTGGAATGGCCGTCGATGATCACGCCATCCACCGCGATCTTCTCGCCAGGACGCACCCGCAAGGTCTCACTCAGCCCCACCTGGGCAATCGGCACATCAAGCTCCACACCGTTGCGCACCACCCGCGCCGTCTTCGGTTGCAGGCCGATGAGCCGTTTGATCGCCTCCGAGGTCTTGCCACGGGCGCGCAGCTCCAGCGCCGCACCAAGATTGATCAACGCAATGATAATCACCGCCGCCTCGAAGTAGACGTGCTGCGCCTGCTCCGGCACCAACGATGGAACCAACGTGATCATCATCGAAAAGAGCCAGGCGCTGCCGGTACCGAGCGCAATGAGTGTATCCATATTGGCGTTATGATTTTTGAACGACTTCCAGGCGCCGGTAAAAAAGCGGCCACCAGAGTAGACCATCACCGCCAAACTCACCACGCCAATCACCAGCCAGAACAACCGCCCACCGCCGTGCAACATCGGCATCGCGCCAAACCAGTCGAGCAACATCAGCGGCGCACCGATCACACCCGCCAGCGCCGACTTTTTCAGCAGCGACCGATACTCCGCCTGCTCCGCCGCCGCCCGCTCCTGCGCCTCATCCTCAGTGCCTTTGAGTTCAGCAGCCTCGTAACCGGCTGCCACTACCGCCGCGATCAACGTTGCCACCGCCACATCACCACTCACCGCTGCGGTGTGCTCGGCAAAATTGACACTGGCAGAGGCAACGCCCGGCACCTTCTGCAACGCCTGCTCCACCGTGGCAACACAACCGGCACAGCTCATACTGCCGATGGAGAGATTAACCTCCTGCGACGCTGCCATAGGCAACTACACCAGTGCGTCGCGCACAGAGATCAACTTGTCGCGCACCGTCCTGGCCAGCGCCTCAACACCAGGCTTTTCCACTAATCCCAACACGGCGGCCGGGTCCATAAAGGCCACGGTAATACCACCATCCTCCTCTTCACGTACCACCACATTACAGGGCAGTAGCAGACCAATATCCGGATCGGCGGTAATCGCCTGATGGGCCAACGGTGGATTACAGGCGCCCAGAATGCGGTAGGGGCGCTGGTCGATATTGAGCTTCTTTTTCATGGTGGCCTGCACATCGATATCGGTGAGCACACCAAACCCCTCTTTCTGCAATGCGGCAGTCACCTGCTCGATTGCCGCATCAAAACCACCTTTGATCTGAACACTAAACGCATATTTCGACATTACACACCTCCATGGTTGAACTGATTATTCACTTATTGTTTTGTTGCATCTCATGCCAGGCGACATAAACCTCATCCGGCCACAACGACTGGAACCAGGTAATCAACGCTTCCACCTCCGGCTCACTGAGTCTGCCGCGCCACGCTGGCATCTTACCCTGACCGGCGGGACTGCCATCAAGAATCATCTGTTTGAGCCAGCTGGTCGAGTGATGCCAGGCATGACCAGTACCATTAAGGGGTGGTGGCGGAAACATGCCTTCGGTATCGCGATGACGCCAGTCGGGCGAACCTTCAGCGCCCTGGCCATGGCACTCGACACAGTGCTGGCGATAGAGTGTCTCACCCAACGCCACCTGCTGCGGATCGTGATCACGCTGTAACGCCGGACCGGTAAGCGAAGCGATGCTACGCCCCGTGCCAGGAGCATGTGAATCACACCCTGCCAGCACCAGCAGCACCATACCAAAGAGAGCCCATAGTTTTTTATCCATGTTTTACCTTCACCTCTTCACCTCTTCACCTCTTCACCATACACCCACACGCAGCCTGCATTCACTAAGTTAGCCAGCGTTCACCAAGGCAGCGTCAGATATTTTGCTCCAGCAGAATACCTGCAAAACCAGCACAGCTCAAAACAGCGGTTATATTTAAATGGCGTGGGTCGATACAGGGGTGACTTGGATTTGAGAACCGCAACACTTCAGACGGAGCACGGCATGAATTACGAATCTGTTAAAAACCATTACGAAACGCTGGTGGCCTTTGAGATACGCGACCAGCTCAAGCAGGGCGAAGCCAGCGGCGATGCAGATTATATAGAGGATGTTGCCTGTGTCGCGCTCAACAAACTGCCACCCCGTTATGTGCGCCACCACGTCGACCTGATCTACTACCTGACCGACGAGGAGAAGATGAAGATGGATAACGCTGTACGCAAAGCGGTGAGTGAGGCGATCAGCTTTGTGACCAAACACCGGCAGCGTTAAAACGGCTGGCCGAGGCAATCGTTACCGCTATTTGCCGGCCGCCTGAACAACACCCTCTGGTGTCAGCAGACTCTCTCGCAGCTGCCCCAACATCGAGAGCAGTCTGATGCTGGCGACCGATTGATCCACTCCATTGTTCAGCAGATCGGACTGGGCGCGGTAACGGTCACCCCTGGCGCTGATCAGGTCCGCAAGACTGCGCCGCGCCGCTGAAAACTGTAGATCGTAAGCACTGACAACCCTGTCGCTCGCCTCCACCCGCTCCGCCAGGCGTGGGGCAATGATGCGCGCCTCCTGCCAGTTGGACCAGAGCTGTGCCACCTCGCCCTGGATTCTCAGTAATTCAATATCAACGGCGGCCTGGGCTGCCAACTTGCGCTGCACCGCCTCACGCTTGCGGCTGTAACTGCCGCCGCCCAATGGCAACTGATAGCGCAGCTGAAGCTGGGTAGAGCTATTGGTCTGGGTCACCGGCACGGGGTCAATATTAGCACTCAGCGTTCGCCGCACCTCCAGGTCCAGACTGGGATAGAGTCCGCCGGCCGCAACACCCACCTCCTCGCCCCGCGCTATGGCCCGCTCCTGTGCGGCCAGAACACGACGGTTGCCCATCAGCACCCGCTCCATCAATTGATCCAGGCTCAGGTCGACCGGGGTGCTGGCCACCATCGGTTCGCTCAACATCTGCGGCGCCTCGCCCACCAACAACCGATAACGCTGCTCAGCACCCCGCAGCTGCCCACGCAACTGGGACTGCTGGAGCTCGGCCTGAATCAGGCTGCTACGAACGTACTCCACATCCGCCACCGAAATTCGGCCAAGCTCGGCACGGGTGCCGATATCATCATTCAGACGACGATGCTCGGCGAGATACTCGTCACCCATGGCCAGCAGCTGGCTGAGGCGAAATACATCGAGATAGGCCTGAGCCACCTGCAGGGCAACCCGCTCATGCGCCTCATCCAGATCGGCAACAGTCGCCTCACGCTCATGCTGTGCCGCCGCGACCGTTTGCTGATCAGCCAGACCACGAAACAGGTTCCAGCGCACAAAGGCATCACTGCGGCGGGTGGTACGATCCAGCGGCGTGCCAAACTGCTCATCATTAGAGTCGCTGGCCACCGCCTCCAACCCCACAGTGGGGTAATAACCAGAACGCGCCTGGATGATCCGTTCATCAGCCGCGCTCAGCAGCGCCTCACTGCTGTGGATATCGGGGTGTTGTTGCAAGACCGCCCTGACCACCTCAGGCAGTGGCGCCGCCACCCCTGGCAACGCCAGCGTCAGCAGCAGCAACGGTGGCAGCAGGCGGAAAAATTCCCGGCGAACCGGCAGCAGTGTTCTCATCGTTCGCGCAATCCCTTATCCAGTGTCTTTATCACCGGTTTGAGCAGATACTCCAGCACAGTCCGTTTACCGGTCTGAATACTGGCATCCGCAGACATGCCGGAAGAGATGGCAAGACGCTCTTCGAGCTTACCTAGATAGTTATGATCGGTCTCGATAAAGACCTCAAAATAGGCCTCTTCACGCTCATCCACCAGGGCGTCCGCCCCCACCCGCACCACCTTGCCCGCCAGGGAGCCAAAGATCGAGGAGTCATAGGCGGTGATGCGCACATGCACCACCTGTCCGGGGCGAATAAAGGCAATATCGGCCGGTTTGACGCGGGCGGCGATGAGCAGGTTGTCATTGATCGGCACCAATTCCATGATGGTCTCGCCAGGTTTGGCGACACCGCCTTCGGTACTGATAATGAGGCGGTTAACGATGCCATCCATGGGTGAGCGCAGTTCACGCCGATCGACACGATCCTGCTGGGCGGTGAGCTTCTCTGAAAGATTGATCGAGTCAGCCGACAGATCACTGAGTTCACGATTACTCTCGGCACGGTGGCGCGCCTCCACCTCATTCAAACGCGAACGCATCTCGGCCACAGCCGCGTCACTCCGCTCCACGGCGATGCGGGCAGCTTCAAGCTCGCCGGCCAGACGGCTGACCTCCTGACGGACACGCAAAACATCAGCCGCAGCGCCGGCCTTATGGGCCAGCAGATTCTGTTCCATGGCCAAACTTTCATTGGCAAGCGCCAACTGGGTTGTGAGTGAAACGACTCGGGAACCGGCCTCGTCCAGCTCCTTGCGTTTCTGATTAATCTGGCCGCGCACAACTGCCACAGACGCGGCCTGCTCCTGGCGTCGCGATTGCCACAGCTTCTGTTGCTGCGCCACCAAAGTAGGTACCTGCTGTTGCAACTGCTGGTTAAATACCAGCTCGTCACCACTCAGCTCCGCATTAAGGCGGGCGATGGCGGATTGAATGGCATGCTGGGTCTTTTTCCCCTCACCCAACTCAGAGTTGTATTGCAGGTTTTCCACATGGGCCAACAGCTCGCCCTGCTTGACCATCTGCCCTTCACGCACCGCAATATCACGCAGGATGCCACCCTCCAGACTCTGGATGGTCTGCACCCGACTGGTGGGCACCACCTTGCCCACGGCATGTACGGAAATATCCAGTTGGGCAACACTCATCCAGATCACTACCAGTACCAAAAAGGCGGCCAATACGGCGAGCAGGACCATTGCTGCCTTGCGTGGCCCACGATCCATATCTGGATGCGACGCCAGCGCTGTTGGAATCAACCCACTCATGACGGCGCCCTTTGAGCGGCGGTTGCTGCACCCGTCTGCAGGCGACGCAACACCTCATCACGCGGACCATCAAGCATCACCCTGCCTTGGTCGAGCACCACCAAACGATCCACCAAGGGCAGCAGGGCTGAACGGTGTGTGACCAGCAACATGGTGGTGTCTTTGAGTTCGCGCAGGTGTTTAATCAGTTGGTTCTCGGTCGCCGGATCCATCATGCTGCTCGGCTCATCCAGCAACAGCATACGCGGCTGCTGCACCAGGGCGCGGGCGATAGCCACGGCCTGGCGTTGACCGCCGGAGAGCCGCTCACCACGCTCACCCACCTCAGTCCCCAACCCTTCGGGCAGCTGCGCCAGGGTATCTTCCAGACAGGCCCGACGCACCGCCTGCAACAGCTCGGCATCGGTGACATTGGCGGCGCCCAGCAGGATGTTTTCGCGAATGGTGCCGTGGAACAGAATCACATCCTGAGGCACGTAACCGATCTGGCGGCGCAGGCTGAGCGGCTCCATCTGGTTGACCGAGATGCGGTCAACCAGCACCACCCCTTGTTCCGGCGTGTAGATGTTGAGCAGCAGTTTGAGCAGAGTGCTTTTGCCCGAGCCGATCCGGCCAATAAAGCCGACCTTCTCACCGGGGGCGATTTTCAGATTCAAACCCTTGAGCAGCGGTGGCAGATTGGGATAACCAAACAGCACATCGCGCATCTCGATGGTCCCCTGCAACTTGGGCATATGCAGACTGCCGGCCTGGTCATCGGTGGGGGCCGCCATCACCTTATCCAGAGCACTCAAGGCAATCTTGGTCTGTTCCCAACGGATGATCAGACCGGCAATCTGAGCCGCTGGTGCAATCGCGCGTGAGGCCAACATCGAGACCGCAATCAGCTGCCCGAGTGTCATGCCCTGCGTCGCCACCAGCATGGCGCCAAACATCACCAGCAGGATCATATTAAGCGCCGTCAACATGGCCGACAGGTTGGCGCCAAAGGCCGTGATCTCGCGCATACGCAGACCGTTGTCGGCCATCTGCACGGTCAACATCTCCCAACGCCGCCGCGCCCAGGCATCAGCCCCCAGACCTTTAACGGTATCCAGGCCGTTCATCACCTCAAAGAGATGCGCAGTGCGCTGGGAACTCTCCTTCATATTTTCATTGAGCACCCGCGACAGCGGCCGACGCAGCAGCCAGGTGAGTCCCAACATCAGCGGGATGATCACCAGCGGCACCAATACCAACCAGCCGCCGATCAAGGCGATGATCGCCAGGAACAGCAGCATAAAGGGCAGGTCGCCCAGCAGGGTTAAGGTGGTGGAGGTGAAAAAGTCGCGAATCGTCTCAAAGTCGCGCACCACATTGGCCAGCACCCCACCAGAGGCAGGCCGACTGGCGGCACGCATGCGCAAGGTGTGGGCAAAAATATGGGTAGAGAGCGCCACATCCGCCTTGCGGGCCGCCGCCTCCAGCAGGTAACTGCGCAGCAGTTTGACCACCATGTCAAAGACGATCACTACCACCACTGCGGTGGTCAACACCCACAGGCTGTCGAGTGCATTGTTAGGCACCACCCGGTCGTAGACCGCCATGGTGTAAAACGGGATGACAATCGCCAACAGGTTGATGATCACCGTGCCCAGCAGCGCCCACTGATAGATGCCGCGGTTGGCCTGGAATACATCCCAGAACCAGCGGCGCCGCTGCGGCAGATGGTAGAGCAGACTTCGGGCATCAAAATGGAACACCGGCCGGGCAAAATACCAGTGGCCGGAATAGTCTTTAAGAAACTCAGAGAGCGGCATCCAGTGGCTGCCCTCAACCCCTGGCAGGGAGAACTCCACGCGGTCAGCCTCGCGCGCCAGCACCACCGCAGCATCACCCTCAGAGGTCAATACCAGGGCTGGCAACATCGACGCCTTAATACGTGACGGCGCCACCTCTGACAGGGTCAGAACCAGCCCCGCCCGCCCCGCGCATTCAGCCATCTCTGCCGTCGTCACATAGCCGGTGGGTAACGGAACACCCGCCACCACCTGATCTGCTTCTACACTCCGGCCAAAATAACGCGCCAGAAAAAGTATCCGGTCAAGCACAACATCTGCCGGACTATTTGAGTTAAGCGTTGATGACATACGAAGTTTTGCGGGCCTTTATTAATATCGTGACAACCAATCCCATACAGGATGACTAGCGGCTATTCCGACCAGAGTTTGAAACTAAAAGGTGGAAGCAGCACATTAGCGCTACTTCCACCTGGGTTACTACGATGACCTAGACTGCACTGATTAGGCCTAACTTACCATCAAGCGACTGCTTGATCGTAGAGATTTGCCATCTGTCGCATCGCATCCACGGCGCTGGTACTGCTATCGAACACAGCATCATTACCAATGGTCTCGCTTGATACCGCTGCGGGGGCAGCGATATCAGCAAACAGATTGTCCATGTTTATGTCGTTGCTCAGCAAGTCGGCCATGTTTAGCAACTCCACACCCGCCGCTGCCGCATCGGCTGCCGAGACGTTGAGATAAAGATCGGTCATGTCAACCACCGAACCATCGGCCAGCGTGGCGCCGCTACGCTCCAGATGCAGATTGCCATTGGCATCAAGGAACGGCAACTCAATAAAGCCGACCTTCAAGCTGGCAACACCGGCCTCTGTCAGGCTCATCAGCTCACCTGCATCAGTCTCGTGGTTGCCGTTAATGTCGCGCCATATCTTAAGCTCAGCAAACCGCTCGTCCTTGGCATCCACCACGCCATCACCATTACTGTCAAAGCTGGCAAGCTTGGCGAAACCATCACCCTTATTGTTACCACCAAAGAGTTCAGCGATGCTGTCGATCTTGCCGTTACCGTTGGTATCGATAGCCAGGAAGCCATCATCACCCGAGAGCCAGCCAGACTGAATGGCGTTGCCGTTGCCCAGCAAATCGAAACTGCCCAATGCGTTGCTGCGTGACACAGTGTGGATGCCATCGCCGTTCAAGTCGATGACGATTGGGGTGATGCCTGCATCCTTGGTCATATCATTCTGCCCGGGCGCCAGCATGAACTTGCTGGTCAGGGTCACGTTTGTCTTCGCCACCGCGTCACCAGCAACATCGGAATCGATCGCGTCATTTGTACCCTGATCTTTTTTGGCCCACATCCAGTTGTTCATGTTGGCGCCAGCATACGACACGTTTGTCTTATCGAAGCGCAACTGATAAGTGCCAGAATCCAGATTGGTGAAAAGATAGTTGCCGGATGCGTTGGTAGTGGTTGTACTCACAATCACGCCGTTGCCGTCTAACAAAGCCACCTTGACACCACCAATGCCTGACTCACCTACATCCTGAATATTATTGTGGTTCTTGTCATCCCAGACCTTGTCACCAACAGAGGATTTCAGGGGCTGAGTGACCACCGGCTCGCAGACAGCGGTAGTGGCAGCGAGCTTCTCAATCTTAAAGAAGTCATTCGACTCACCCGGTTTGGCGGCGATGATCAACACGTTGCCTTCGACGTTGCCGTTATTAAAATCAGCCCAACGAGCCGAACTCAGCGAGGTGTTGTTAACCTCGGTGAATCCCATATTCGCCAACACCGCATCACTCAACTGCAAGTGGTTGGTAAACGGTGTAGTGGCAGTGCCGATCCAGACCTTGATATCGCTGTCGCCAATCACGTAACCCAGATAGGCCTTGTCAACCACCACCTCTTGCGAGAACTCAAACAGGACGTAGTTATCGCGTCCGTTATTATCAATCGTGTGGCTGGAGTTGCTGCTGCCGCTGCCTTCGCTGCTATCGGTCACACCCAA
>CAMTXZ010000090.1:0-55971 GCA_947085765.1 uncultured Chromatiaceae bacterium
CACATCGATCAAGCGCATTCATACCGAGGCCGAGACTTTTTCCCGGCAATCCGGACAATAAACATGAGCGCCAAACACCGCATTGCTGAACCAGCAATGCCTGGCAACATCAGCCTCGATTCGCCTAATCAGGCCAAACACGCCGCGAAGGAATGATCGGCAACGGTGTATCCTCTGATTTGCTTGCCGGTTTTGCAGGGGGCGATTCAGTCGTGGCTTTATCCGCTTGCTGTGACTTGGCCTGACGTACACTGCCGGCCAATTTTGATCCTATTTGACTCATGGTTATATAACCTCCTCGATGATGGACTCAATTTCCTGGGCTGCTGCTACGCCGCGCTTACCCAGACAAAAAACACTAACGCCTTCAATGGCGGATGTTCGGTAGATGGCCCGGCGGCGCAGGCCTGTTTTAAGTGATGGAATGTCGAACTCGGCCAAGGCCTGCTGCATACCGCGTGAAAGCGCATTGCGTGGCTCAAGCTGATTGATGACCAAGTGAGCACTCAGATTTGGATTGCTGAGCTTGGCCTGCTCAATCACCGCCGCCAACCGCACACTCGCCCACAAATCAATAGGGGATGGCAACACGGGCATCAAGACTGTATCGGATACAGAGATGGCCAGTCGTGTCGTGTCAGTTTCGAGTGTAGGCGGACAGTCGATCACGAGGTACTGGTAGTCCTGGCGAAAGCGGTTGACCTCACGCGCCAGGTTGCCTGCCACCGCAATCACCGAGACGGGGAACGGACGTTCATCCGACGCCAGAGCGCTCCACTGCCCCGCTGACCCTTGTGGATCTGCGTCGATGAGAAGTGTGCGGCCACGCCGCGCCAGGCCGGCGGCAAAGTTCATGCTCAGGGTGGTTTTACCTGTGCCGCCCTTTTGATTGGAGATTGAAAAAACCTTTGCAGACATGAGATCCATCCAGATTAATCGGTGACACGGAATGCCAGCATTCACCTGTCGACCAGCCTAATAGCGGCAAGTCGCTAACCGGCAACATAGTTGCCACTACTTTACATGGTCGCGCAACAATAGCCCAAAAAGAAATTCGATTTACCAATGGGCGACATTGACAGAAGAGCGATTAAAAGACCGGCGTTAAATCACGCCGGGAATAAAACGGTACTTCACCTTTTGCATATACTCTCGATACTCCGCATGTTTACGCAGATGGCGCTCCTCGGTAAGGGCACGCATGATGTAGAGTCCATTCCAGGCCAGATGGCCGATGATCAGCTGTGGCGAGACCCAGAACTGGGCATAAAAAGCGGTCTGCAACCACCACAGCGACAATTTACAGACCGTGCCCGGATGACGAATGATGCCGTAGGGGCCACGTGTCTGTAACCGTTTTAGCGTGATGTTGACCCCAGACGGCCCCAACGAAAGATCGGAATAGATCAGCGCCAGCAACAATACAATCTCCACAATTTTGAAGATGTAGATGGCGGTCTGCTCCGCAAAGACAAAACTCTGCGGCGCCACATTGGCGATAAAAGGCCCAAAGGGGAAGAGTGTGCCAGTGACTTGATTCAAGGGTTCGTAACAGGCCATGCAGACCAGCCAACCACCAACCGTCATGTCGATAGAGCGGGTACGATTTTCAGCCCAGCGTGATTCGATGCTGTAACCGGCGCTGGCGACCAGCGCATCCATAAACCAGAGCAGTGACGAGAGCCAGACAAGGATGGTCATCAGGTTGTAGTTATTAAAATCGTCTGCCGAAAACTGAATGGCGCTGTTCATGGTGATGTAGACCTGCACCACCATGAAGGGGATGAAGTAGGCACGCATCAACAGATTGAGCAGGACTTTGCGATTATAGGGTTTATTCAATACCGCAAACGGTCGATTGCCACGCACCATAAAACCAATGCCGATCTGCTTGAGAATGTGCAGAAAGCGCACGGCGGGATCGTAAAAATCCTCGACCCGCGACGCCTTGAATATCAGCGTTAGCAGGAAATAGGGCAGCCCTGCGATCAGATAAAGATCAAGCAACGTATCCAGGAACTGAAGGCTCTTGTCGTAACGCTGGTAATAGGCATGGCTCTCAAGAAATTTAATACCGACAAACAACACCACCATCCACACCACGTATCGCGCTACCGCTCGTCGTAACAACGGCACTACCCGAATATTGCGATCAATGTAAAAGTGACTCAGCCCACGCCACTGGCGAATGAAGTTGGCGACACCCCAAAAGGCCACCATGGCAAAGATGGGCAGAAAGAACCACTCATCCAACCCACCAAACTCTTTAAAACCGAGATAAGAGAGCGCTGCTGCAACTACCGTCATCAAGACATAGACGTGCGGGGAGATGTTACTGCTCATATTCAAACCTGAAAGTCGACAAAATACCCAACGGAGTCCGGAGACAACAATCTGCAAGTTGTAGCATGTTCACATTAACGATGGTTTGGTGGTGGCCGTCAAGACTCAACATCACACTTGGCGTACTTATTCAGACCCTACCGTTAAGCCACCACCGAAGATGATCTGACAGGTCTGGAACGCAAGCTGAAGAAAACTCTACAGGCGATGACCCAGCTTTTGGAATAGCGCTGGAGAACACACATCCCAGACAGAGGCAGCACCGACTGAAATGGCGTAAAATTGCACCCTCTTCAAACTCAACAAACAGAGAAGATCAGCGCTCATGAACACCCCCTCAAACAGTCTGGCCAAACTGGAAAAGAAGCTGCTGCACTACACAGGTAAAGCCATCGCCGATTTCAACATGATCCAGAAGGGTGACCGTGTGATGGTCTGCCTCTCCGGCGGCAAGGACAGCTTCACCATGCTCTCGATCCTTGATCTGCTGCGGCAACGCAGCAACAATAAATTCGGACTCTTCTCATTCACGCTTGATCAGGGACAACCCGGCTGGAATGATACAAAGCTGCACGAATGGATGAAAGAGCAGCGTATTCCCTATGAGATCCACAAACAGGACACCTATTCGGTGGTGATCGAAAAGGTACCGGAGGGCAAAACATATTGCTCGCTCTGCTCACGACTACGCCGTGGCTCCATCTACACCTATGCCGCCAAACACGGTTACACCAAGGTGGCGCTGGGGCACCATCGCGATGACATGATCACCACGTTGATGATGTCGATCCTCTATAACGGCGAGATCAAATCGATGCCACCCAAGCTGCTCACCGACAACAAGCAGCAGATCGTGATCCGGCCATTGGCCTACTGCCAGGAGGATGACATCGCCGAATATGCAGCGCTACGCAAATTCCCCATCATCCCGTGTAACCTCTGCGGCTCGCAGGAAAACCTGGCGCGGCAACGCACCAAACAGTTAATCAAGAGCCTGGCACAAGAGAACGAGAAGATCCCCAGCAATATCCTGCACGCCCTTCAGGCACTGCAACCGAGCCAGCTAATGGATAAACACCACTGGGACTTTAAGGGGCTGGAGGCGCTGCGCCAGAACCCCACACTACAGTGCGATGGCGAACCAATTGAGATTGAACAAACCCAGCAAGAAGACAACCCAGAACCGGATGAGCAAGCCGCACAAAAACGCCCAAATGAAGTCATCATCCAGCTACAAAAGACGACCTCATCACTAAATCGGTAATAAAAAAGGGGTTAGCTAATAGCTAACCCCTTTTTTATTCGACTGATTGACCAACATCCGGCTGGTCATAGTCCATTTTCAGGCATACATCTAGGCCATCCCCTGTCCTGCAAACAGGACTATGGAGATCACCACACCCAGGGAAGCAACAACGAAGGGCAGTGACTGCGCCATCAACTGTTTATTCATTTTGAGTTTTCCCCGATTATTCAACTGATGCTTAGGCCATTAACTGACCAGCAAACAGTGCGACAGATACGGCGATACCCAGGACAGATACGACTAGAGCCAGAGTGTGTTCCATAGTAATTTCCTCTCCAAAATGTGATTGTTTGTAATAGGTTTCCCCCGAAACCCAGACCCCGAAAGTTATTATTCCGGCAGCCCCGTAGAGAAACATAGCAAAACAGTCATGTATATTTCAAGTAATTTCTACTAAAACAGTCAGAATTAAAGCCATTGAAAACGCTATGGTTTTTTACCCTTTCTATTTATAAGGGAAACTTCCAGGCACTGCACAATGGTAAAAAGAAGCCAGAAAAGGCAGTAATGAGGCTTGCCAGAGAAGCAAGAGCTGGTTCAAGATCAAAGAGTTAAAGAACAACCTAGGATTAACATTGTGATCATCACCAAAGAACCTCAAGACGACACCCCGTTTGTAAGCTGGTTTCGCCAGTCGGCACCCTACATTCACGCCTTTCGCGGCTGCACCTTTGTGGTGGCCTTCGATGGCGCAGCGGTGGCCAGCAGCGAATTCCCCAGCCTGATCCATGACATCGCCCTGCTCAACAGTCTCGACATCCGGACAGTGCTGGTCCATGGCGCCCGTCCCCAGATTGAGGCACGACTGGCGGAACGCGGCGCCACCCTGGAGTGCATCAATGGCCTGCGTGTTACCGATGACGAGGCTCTGATCTGCGTTAAAGAGGCGGCCGGCAGTGTGCGGGTTGAGATCGAAGCGCTACTCTCCATGGGTGTCGCCAACTCCCCCATGGCCGGCGCCCGCATCCGCGTTGCCTCCGGTAATTTTGTTGCCGCCAAACCACTCGGGGTGCGTGGCGGCGTTGACTACTGCCATACCGGCGAGGTGCGGCGCATCGACGCCGATGGTATCCGCCAGCGGCTTGATGACGACGCCATAGTCCTGCTCTCACCGTTGGGCTACTCCCCCACGGGCGAGATATTCAATCTCACCACCAATGAGATTGCCACCGCCGCCGCCATCGCCCTCAAGGCCGACAAGCTGCTCTTTTTGACCGAGGCCGAAGGGATTTTCGATCTCGGCCAGCAGCTGCTACGCGAAGTCAGCATCGAGGCCGCACAGCAACTCCTTACCCGCCACCAGAGCAGCGAACTGGAGTTGCAATATTTACGTCACGCCATCCAGGCCTGCCAGCACGGCGTCAAACGTACCCACCTGATCGACCGTCGTGTAGATGGTGGCCTGCTGCAAGAGCTATTCACCCGCGATGGCATCGGCACCCTGATTACCGCGGGTATCTACGAAAAGATCCGCCTGGCCACCATTGATGATGTTGGCGGTATTCTAGAGTTAATCGAACCACTGGAGAGTGAAGGGGTGCTGGTACGGCGCTCACGCGAACAGCTGGAGCTGGAGATCGGCAACTTCACCGTCGCCGAACGTGACGGCACCATCATCGGTTGCGCCGCGCTCTATCCGTTCAAAAGCGACCGGATCGGCGAACTCGCCTGCCTCGCTGTGCATTCCACCTACCGCAATACCGGGCGCGGCGACGAGCTGCTTACGGCGCTCGAAAAACATGCCAAACAGAACGGCATCGATCGCCTCTTCATACTCACCACCCACACCTCGCAGTGGTTTCAGGAGCGCGGTTATGAACCGGCTACCCTAGAGAGTCTGCCGATGGAAAAGCGGGTGCTTTATAACTATCAGCGTAAATCGAAGGTGTTTATTAAAATACTGTAGAAAATATTAATGGGGGGCACACGTTTGTATGCTCTCTTTCATCATCGCGTGCGCACTGCGCACTGCACGGTGACAGGCACAGACCATTTCGACACAAAGTCCCCAGTGCTCCCCTCGTCACCCCCCATATGGAGGATGCAAAATTAATTAACAACACACTACAATCACTCAGTTCTGCTTCAATCGGCACAAAAATAGTTGACTAAAATAGTGATTCTCAGCCGTACACGGAAACAGCTGGATTGATCGGATTTTCCATCAACCATGTTCTTAAAAAAACCCAATAATTCAATAGCTTGGTATGTTTTTTCAGACTCTAACTATATTAGCGTTGTATGAAATAGTTAACTTATTGCCAGATCAGCGTATAGCGTATAGCGTATAGCGTATAGCGTGAGACAGCCCTTTATAAACATCACATCCCAACAGAGCTGTTACGAACAATTTCATGCACATATCATCCTGACATCTACAACCAACACAAAACAAACCGGGAGAAACAAAATGACAACCCCCTTCAAACCTAAAGCCCTGCCCCTACTAATAGCCACATTGGCCCTCGCCGTGAGCGGCTGTAGTGGTGGTGGAGGCAGTCCCGCCACTAGCATCACCGGCGTCACCTTGGAGGGTACCGCCGCCAAAGGCATTATCAAAAACGGCAAGGTGGTTGCTGAAGAGCTGAGCAGTGCGGGGATAGCACTTCGTACCGTAGGTAGCGCAATTACCAAGGTTGATGGAAGCTACGAAATCGCAGTGGCCAACGGCTATCTAGGCGGCCCTATTCAGGTCACCATCAGCAGCGATACTACCACTGAGATGAAATGTGATATTCCAGCAATCTCAGGTTGTGGCCCACGTACTGACGACATAACAGACACTAACAGCACGGTAGACTTCAGTGAATGGTACAAGCCCGGCGATCTGACCATGACCGCGCTGGTCGCCGAAGCTGCAAATGGTGACAAAATTAATGCCAACATCACCCCGTACACCGACCTTGCCGCACGTCGTGCCAAACTGAACGGCACTGTAGACAAGACCGCTGTCTACAATGCCAACTCAGAAGTCTCCAATCTGCTGGGCGGCATTGATATTCTTAGGACAAAGCCCCTGGATATCACCGATCCCATCGCCGCCAAGAACGGCACTTCAACTGGGAGAGCCTACGCTGCCTTCGTGGCGGCCATCGCCTCATTGGCCAATGCCTCTAGCGGCAAACCAGATCTTAATGGCGCCTTGTTAACACTCTCGACTTCATTTGCCGATGGAAAAATACTTGGAGACGACGATTCGTCAGAGATTTTTTCACTGCAGGACCTCATCGACGCGGCCGAAGATACCTTCAAAAGAACAGGCTTTGACGATACCGCTGGTGTTATCGCCGCACTACAGAAGGAGGCGACTGCTGCCGGGTATGGATTCTTTAACCCAGCGCGCAGCACCACTGCGGACATGCCGACACTGACCAAGGTCAAGACTTTTGTTGGCGACGTACGTACCTGGGGAACGGTGATTTCTGCGGAGATGAAGGCCAAAGGCGATGCCTTTGATCAACAGACCTCACTGGCATCCGACGCGGCCGACATGAGCCTCAACTTACTGATCAGCCCGGCACTTAAAGCAGCGCTTGATGCCATCATGTTTAACGCCAAAAGCACCAATCCTGGCAGTGACCTGAGTGGTTATGGAATCCCTGGTTTCACAGGGACAATCAGCAAATCAAATGGTGTCATCACTATTACAAATGGTGTTATTGACGGCGTCACCGTTAACATGACTGCATCTGTGCCTGTGAATGGTACGACCGCCTCCAGCTTCACTATTGGCATCACCTCTGCCACCTTCCGCAGTGCGGCAGCGGATGCCGACATCAAGAAAGGTACCGTGGTACTCAATCTGGCATCACCATACAATATTAATTACACCGAACTCGATGCAGGCACTGCGTCCATACCTGACATCAGCGGCGCCTCAATCGATCTGGATATCTCCCTGACCCAAAAGCAGAACAGTACTGGGGGGGCGTTGAGTGAACAAGTCACCTTTGCCGGGGCACTATCGACAACATTAACCAATCCCATCAAGGATGCTGCGGGCGACTACACCTGGATCACCCCCAGCACCCTGACATTGGGCGGCAAGATCAGCAGCGCGGGCCATAGCATGGAGGCCACCTTTACGGCCAATATCACCAATGCCAGCACCTTTACACCGGTGGGTGAAACGCTAAGTAACCCCAGTTTTGTGCTGGAGGGATCTGGCGCTAACCAATGGCTTGATGCAACTGTTGGGCTGAATTTTGGCCTGCAACTGGCCGGCCTACCAAAAGCTTCCATCAACATTACAGGTGACAGAACTGGCCTCAAAGATGGTACCGCAATGATCACCATTGCTTATGGCACTCGTCAGATCGTGGTCAACGGCACAGTCATGAATGGAGTCACCACTGGTGCTATGGAGATCACCAATCAGGACGGGGTGAAAATGACCATCATTCCGGGTGCTGACAAAACTGGCACGCTCACGTTCAACGGAACGGCCTATGGCACTATCAAAGAGCTGTCTAACGGTCTTGTGAAAATCACTTACGCTGACGGCACATTCGAAACCTTGTAAGCTAAGTCACCATATAGGCAGAGTAAAGGGCGGCTAATTGGCCGCCCTTTTTTATGGATGGATTAACATCACATGCGCTTCCGGCTTAACCTCATACCGATACTACTTGCTATCACATCGTCCATTCAGGCAAGTGAGTATCAACCCTATGTCACCATCCAAAGCATCGCCTATAGCAACTCCATCGCTATAAAAGCCATTGCCGATGACTGGCAGCCACCTTTCTACGGTGGCGATACGGCGTTGATATACGGCAAAATTGAATCTGGAGTTCATTGGCAAGAGTGGCAACTGGGTATTCTCGAACGTTGTGACTATTTTCTTGAATTCGCCTCGCAAACGGCAGAGTTCCTCTATCTCACTAAAAACAAGCTACCACTTGCACCTGGTAAAAAATATGAGATCTATATCAACGCACTGCACAATTGCAGCCAAGGTATTAAATTGGGGCGCATGAAGCAACTCTCTTCAACCCTGAGAGCCAATCTGGCCATCTCCTATTTACAGAGTGATGCATTGACTGACGGCAGTCTCAAGGGTTCTGCGCTTGTCGCCGCCGAGAAGAGTTACGACTTCCAGTTTGATGTCGATTATCTCTACTCCCGCGATACGCTTTTTAAAAGACGCATTGACACACCTAAAGGCAAAGGCTACACAGTGGATCTCCGGCTCGACTGGCAACCTAGCAAAGAGTTCTCATCGCAATTAGAGATCATCGATCTCACCAGCAGGGTGTACTGGAATGAGGCCCCCTACACCATCGCCACCGCAACATCGGATACTAAAACCTACAATGAGGACGGCTATATCCATTACGATCCCGCCATATCCGGTTATGAGTCGTATAAACGCTTCGCCCAAACTTTGCCACGAAAAACATCTCTCGCCGCCCAATATCGCTGGACAGACAATTTTGAAGCGCTAGCGGAGTATCAGGATTTTGAAATCGAACATTTCACTAGCATCGGGGCCGGATGGTGGCCGGGAGGTGGGCACCATTTACAGGGCCTCTACAACATCACTGCAAAGGCGGTAGTACTGCGATATATGTGGAAGCAACTTCACCTTGAGCTGGGCGGTGATAAAACGAAAATAAACCAGGTACGCTATTTCGTATTCCAGCTATCTTACAGTCACTCATTCTAAGGCGAAGTCTCCGTCTCGACACATACCACCACGCTCGACCCTCACCCGCTTTTAGAGCCACAGACTAAGTTCAGCGCACACCTATTTCCCCCGGCTTTGCCAATCCATCCGACCCGGCCACACTTAACAGATCATCCAGATAGGCTCTGATCTTTTTGGCCAATTCCATGATGAGTGACTCACGCACACGGCGCACCCGGTTTATCAGCCAAGATCATGCCTGCATCCATTCAGCCCGCGCTCAAAACCAGCGCTGGCGTTTAAAAACCCATATCTGCACGGCGACCAACGCAACCACCAGGCCGATAACCCATCCAAAACCGAGGGGGTTATCGGCACCCGGAATACCACCGACGTTTACCCCCAGCAGCCCGGTTAAAAACCCCAAGGGTAGAAACACTGCGGTCACCATTGAGAGCATATACATGCGTTTATTCATCTGCTCGGAGAGGCGGCTGGCCAGCTCCTCCTGCACCACAGCGGCACGGTCACGCACGGCGTCGAGATCTTCGACATAACGAATGATGCGATCACTCACTTCACGCAGACGAACCTGATCCACATCGGTCAACCACTGGCTCCTCTCCTGGCTCAAGCGCGCCATCGCTTCACGTTGCGGAGAGAGGTAGCGGCGCAGTGCAATCACCTGGGTGCGCAGTCGCGCCAGCTCATGGCGCAGGCGTGGATTCTCTGACTCCACTACGTCGCTCTCAAGCCGATCGACCTCCTCATCAATCTCGTCAATCACCGCCGCCATTCGCTCAACAAGACGATCCGACAAGGTGACCAGCAACTCACCAGGAGTGGCGGGGCCATCATTTTGCTCAAGCGATTCGCTGACATCCATGATGGATAGCAGACGCCGCCTGCGGGTGGTGATAACCCGTCTGTCTTCGACCCAGATACGCAGCGCCACCATATCCTCGGGTTCGGCCCCGGGGTTCATGTTGACGCCGCGCAACATCACCAACAGACCATTTTTCATGAAGGAGCTGCGCGGCCGTGTCTCATCCGCCAGCAGCGCCTCGACAATCACGTCGTCCAGACCGCTCTCCTCGCTCACCCAACGCTGGGCAGTGGGGTCGGTGAGATCAAGATGAACCCAGAGGAAGCCGCGCTCATCTTTCCAGGAGCGCACTTCGTCCCAACTTAAACTTGTTCCGCCCCCCTCGCCATTCAGCGCATAGGCGACCACCAGACCGTCAGCTGCATCCATCTCTGTTCCTTTGCCCAAAACTCATGAAACAATGATACAGATTTCAGCTGGATGCTGGCATCATTAACGCGAACCCATAACCCCCTCCATCGTGAAACCCACATGAAAATAATAGAAGTCATTGCCCCGCGCGACTACATCAAGAGCGTGGAAAGTATCGGCAAACAACACGGTGCCACAGATCAATGGGTTATCGATTCGCCTGGCAAAGATGAACGCCTGGTGATGCGGCTGCTGGTCGATGATGGCCATAGGCAGGCGGTGATGGATGCGCTGCAAAACAGTCTGGGAATGCATGAGGGGGCTAGAATCGTGATCCTGCCGGTAGAGGCAACATTACCGCCGCTGGAGGTGACGGATAAGAAGAAAGAGACGGCCAGCGCCGCCGGTGTCACCCGCGAAGAGCTCTATCACAGCGTTTCAAAAAACGCCGAGTTAAACAGTAACTATCTGCTACTGGTCTTTTTATCCACCATCGTCGCGGCCATTGGCCTGATCGAAAACAATGTGGCAGTGGTGGTTGGCGCCATGGTCATCGCGCCCTTGCTGGGACCCAATATCGCGCTCGCCCTGGCCGCCGCCCTGGGCGACAAACCGCTGATGGCCACGGCGCTGAAAACCAATCTCGCCGGACTGACGCTGGCATTGGGCCTTTCCCTGATTATCGGTCTGATTTTGCCGATCGACTTTAGCAGCCACGAATTGATGTCGCGCACCTACGTTGGCATCGGCTCCGTGGTACTGGCCCTGGCCTCGGGTGCGGCGGCGGTGCTCTCCCTGACGACGGGGCTATCGAGTGTGCTGGTCGGTGTCATGGTCGCAGTCGCGATAATGCCGCCGATGGCGACTGTAGGGCTCATGCTCGGTTCCGGTCAGGTGGGGTTGGCATTCGGCGCGGCGTTGCTGCTGGCGGTGAATATCGTCTGCGTCAATCTGGCGGCCAAAATAGTCTTTCTGGTAAAGGGGGTCAAACCCCGCACCTGGCTTGGAAAACGGGCAGCAAAACAGTCGATGACCATCTACATGGCAATCTGGATCATCTCGCTACTGGTATTGTTGCTGGCGATATATCTACGTGGCCGGTTATAAAGTAACGCCACGTTTGAAGCGTCGTTGCAGCGCGGTGTTACTTCCCGCCAGCCCGCACCAAACCACCCAGCCCCGCCACAATCAGCGCATCGTCGAGATAGGCGCGAATCTCTTTGGCGGTCTCCATGGTCAGCACCTCAGCCAGCAGCGCCTGGGCCTGGCTGCGTTCGATGTTGCGAATTACCCATTTAATACGCGAGACGCTGGATGAACTCATGCTCAGGCTCTCTATCCCCAAACCCAGCAGCAGCAGCACGGCACGGGGATCGCCAGCCATTTCGCCACAGACACTGACGGGGCGCTGATGGCGTGCGGCCCCCTCCACCACCAGTTTGATCGCGTGGATGACGGCGGGACTGAGGCTGTCGTAGAGATTTGCCACACTGCTGTTGTTGCGGTCAACGGCCAGCAGGTACTGGGTCAGGTCGTTGCTGCCAACCGACAAAAAATCAGCCCGCTGCGCAACCGCGTCGATCTGGTAGACCAGCGACGGCACCTCGATCATCACCCCCACACGTGGTTTGGTGACCTTCTCACACTCTTCGCGCAGTTCACGGTAGGCCTGGTGGATCAGAAACAGCGACTCATCCAGCTCAGGAATGCTACAGATCATCGGCAGCAGGATGCTGGTATTGTCATACCCCGCCCCAGCCCGCAGCATGGCGCGCACCTGCACCAGGAATAGCTCCGGATGGTCAAGCGTTATGCGGATGCCGCGCCAGCCAAGAAAGGGGTTATCTTCAACAATGGGGAAGTAGCTCAGCGCCTTGTCACCGCCGACATCAAGGGTGCGCAATACTACCGGGCGTGGCGCAAAATCCTCTATCAACTTGCGGTAGATGCGGTACTGCTCATCCTCACTGGGAAAACGGTCACGAATCATAAACGGGAATTCGGTGCGATAAAGGCCAACCCCCTCGGCGCCACTGCGCAGTGACGGCGTAACGTCGGAGAGCAAGCCGGTATTGGCGTAGAGCGGCATGCGATAGCCATCTGGCGTCTCGGCAGGCAAATCGCGGAGTTCGGCCAGCCCCGCTTCCAGCACCGCCTCTTCCTTGGCCAGGCGCTCGTACTCACGACGGATCTGCGGCGAGGGGGCGACATAGACAAGACCGTTGTAACCATCAGCAATCAGCTCGCGGCCATCCATACATGCGACGGGAATATCCTGCACTCCCACCACCGCCGGAATACCCAGCGCGCGCGCCAGGATCGCCACGTGGGAAGAGGAGGATCCCCTGGACGAGATCACCCCCACCAACCGCTCCACCGGTGCCTCCGCCAACATGGTAGCGGTGATTTCGTGACCGACAAGAATGGTTCTCTCGGGGTAAGGCGGCGGATTGTGACGCCCCTTTTGTATGCACATCAGTATCCGGCGGCCAAGATCCTTCACATCCACCGCACGTTCGCGCATGTACGGATCGTCCATGTTCTCAAAGACCCGTACATGGGTGGCGATGGTATCGCGCAGGGCGCTGGAGGCCCAGGAGCCTTTACGGATACGACCAATCACATCATCGATGATGCTGGCGCTGCCGAGCATCTGCAGATAGGCGTCAAAGAGCGCCTGATCTTCACTGCTCAACGCTGTTTTCAGCCGCGTCTGAAGTGTACGAATATCTGCCTGGGCCTGGGCCACCGCCTCACGGAAGGAGCCAACCTCCTGCTCCAGGTCGGCAGGCGGCACCTGGCGATCAGGCACTGCATCCAGATCGGCGGCCGGATAGACCACCAACGCCGTACCAATCGCAACACCCGGAGAGCCGGGCAGCCCCTTAAGCGAAATGCCATCGCTAAATTTCCCTAACAGTCCGCTGATGCCGCCGCTGACCTCGGCGTGGGCAATGGCCCCGGCCAGCTGCGCGGCGATGGTCAGCAGGAAGGCCGTCTCATCCTCCAGAAAACGGCGCAACGCGCGTTGCTGCACCACCAGCACCCCCAGCACCTTGCGGTGATGCATGATGGGCACACCGAGGAAGGCGTGGAAGGGGTTCTCTTTGGTCTGGGCGAGAAAGAAAAAACGCGGATGGCTCGGCGCGTCCTCAAGATTGACCGGCTCGGCGCGTTCCGCCACCAGGCTTATCAACCCCTGACCAAATTCGAGCCAGACCTTGCCGATGGAACCGGGGTTGAGGCCGTCGGAGGCCATCAGAATATGGCGTCTCTGGCCCTCATTGCTAAGATAGACCGAGCAGACATCCACGAGCATATTCTGTTTAACGCGGGTGACGATGATGTTAAGTGCCTCATCCAGACCCGCCGCCTGATTGACCTCTTGAATTATGCGGCGCAGTGTCTCCAACATGGTGGTTTGTTACCTGTTACGGCCAAGACGGTGGATCGAAAAGGCGCGCCGTTCGTATCCTAACAGCGGTGCCAACTCTTGCAGTGCCCGGGCGTAGACCGCCCGTTTGAAATGAACCACCTCAGTGACCGGCTCCCAATAATCAACCCAGCGCCACAGATCAAATTCAGGGCGATCGGTCAGGTCAAACCGCAGCTCACTCTCCTGCGCCTGCAACCGCAGCAGGAACCAGACCTGCTTCTGACCGATGCAGACCGGTTTGCTGTGGCGACGAATCATGCGCCGTGGCAGACGGTAACGCAGCCAGCCACGGGTACTGCCAACCACCTCGACCTGCTCGGCGGTCAAGCCGATCTCCTCGGTAAGCTCGCGATACATCGCCTCCAGCGGGGTTTCGTAGGTACGAATCCCCCCCTGCGGGAACTGCCACGCATCCTGTCCGATCCGTCGTGCCCAGAACAACCGGCCTTCGCCGTTGCTCAGGACAATCCCGACATTGGGTCGATATCCATCAGAATCAATCACTTATAACCCGCTTCAAGAGTAACTTATATATAGAGCATTGTTTCATGAATAGCGCAAACTAATCAATCAGATACAGAGTACGACAACGCCGCGCCAAAACGTTCGTCATTTACCTTTGGCGATCGAACGCCTATTCTTGTGCCCCTTCACAGACAACAGGATTTAATCGCGTGGATCTGGCCATTTTTGACCTCGACAACACCCTGCTGGGCGGCGACAGTGACTACCTTTGGGGCCGCTGGCTGGTGCAGCACCAACTGGTAGATGGCGCCTTTTACGAACGTGAGAACCAGCGTTTCTACAACGAATACAAAAGCGGCACCATGGATATCTTTGAATTCCTGCGCTTCGCGCTGCGGCCACTGGCCGACAACGATCTCGACAAACTGCTGGCACTGCGCCAGCGCTTCATGACCGAGGTGATCCAACCCATCATGCTGCCCGCAGCACAGCGTTTAGTGGACAAACACCGCGCCCAAGGCCACACCCTGCTGATCATCACCGCCACCAACCGCTTTGTCACCGAGCCGATCGCCAGCGCCTTTGGCATCGACCAGCTCATCGCCACCGATCCCGAAATCCGCGACGGTTGTTACACCGGCAACGTCAGCGGCACCCCCTCGTTCCGCGAGGGCAAAGTTGAGCGGCTCAACCAGTGGCTCAAGGAGAACGGTTACAACCTCGCCTCCAGCTGGTTCTACTCCGACTCACTCAACGACCTGCCACTGCTGGAGATGGTGACCCACCCGGTCGCCGTGGATGCCGACGACACCCTCACCTACCACGCCCAGACCAAGGGCTGGCCCATCATCAGCCTGCGTGACGGCCGCAGCGATGAGCAGCGCGACGACAACTAAGCGCCGATCATGGCCAACCGCCTGCAAAAAAAATTCATCCTGGTGCTCACCGGTCTGGCCCTCGCCGCGCTTGCCAGCCTGCTCTGGTCGCTGAGTCGCGGCAGCCTGCCACTGAGTCTGGGCGAACTCTGGCACGCCTGGAACCATCCCGGCATGGAACAACGCCTGCTCACCGAACTGCGTCTGCCACGCGCGCTCAGCGCCTTTGCCGTCGGCGGCCTGCTGGCACTGGCCGGCGCGCTGATGCAAACCCTACTGCGCAATCCGCTGGCCGACCCCTACGTGCTCGGCATCTCCGGCGGCGCTGCCGTGGGTGCGCTCGGGGCGATGCTGCTGGGGCTAGGCTCCTTCTGGCTCACGGGCGGCAGCATTCTCGGCGCCCTCGGCACCATGCTGCTGGTCTTCAGCCTCGCCCATGGCGGTGGCAGCTGGACCAGCAACCGCCTGCTGCTCACCGGCGTGGTGGTCTCCGCCGGCTGGAGTGCGCTGATCAGCTTTATGCTCGCCATCAGCCCCGACAACAGCCTGCGCGCCATGATGTTTTGGTTGATGGGGGATTTCAGCCAGTCTGGCGATCCCGGTTTCGCGCTGTTAGTGCTAGCGATCGGGCTGCTGCTCTGCCTGCCGCTGGCGCGCAACCTCACCCTGCTGGGACGCGGTGAACTGCAAGCCCAGGCGCTGGGCGTCAACGTCACGCGGCTGCGCTGGTCGATCTACTTCATCGCCGCACTGCTTACCGCCGTCGCCGTTACCCAGGCCGGCAGCATCGGTTTTATTGGACTGGTGGTGCCACACCTGATCCGGCTACTGCTGGGCAACGACCAACGACTGCTACTGCCCGCCAGTGTGCTGTTGGGCGGCACCCTGCTGCTCTGCGCCGACACCCTGGCGCGCACCGTCATCGCCCCGCAACAGCTGCCGGTAGGTGTCATTACCGCCATGCTCGGGGTACCGGTGTTCCTCTATCTGCTGCGCCGGGGCAACCAGCCATGATAGAGACAAACGCACTACTCTCGACAACCGCGCTTGACGTCACCATCGGCCAGCAGCCGATCTGCCACGCACTGGAATTAGAGATCAAGGCTGGCGAACGCTGGGCCATGCTCGGCCGCAACGGCGTTGGCAAAAGCACACTGCTGCACACCCTGGCCGGACTACGGCCCGCACTCGCGGGGGAAATTGCACTCCAGGGCGAACCACTCAAACAACTAAAACCACCACAGATCGCCCAACGCCTCGGCCTGCTGTTCCAGCAACAGGATGACAGCTTTCCCAGCAGCGTCATGGAGACCACACTGATCGGTCGTCACCCCTATCTCAAGCCGTGGCAGTGGGAATCAAAGATTGATCAAGAAAAGGCACTGGCCGCACTGCAACAGCTACAACTCGAACCATTGGCAGAACGCATCACCACCAGCCTCTCCGGCGGCGAACGGCAGCGGCTCGCCATCGCCACCCTGCTAACACAAGAGCCAGCCCTGATGCTACTGGACGAACCCACCAACCACCTCGACATCCACCATCAAATCGCCGTGCTCAACCAGCTGCAACAGTGGTCACAACAAGGCAATCGGGCGCTGCTGATGACACTGCACGACATCAACCTGGCGCTACGTTATTGCGACCATGCCATGCTGCTATTGGGTGACGGAGAGGTGATAACGGGAACCACGGAAGAGGTGCTGACACGCGCCAATCTGGAGCGGCTCTATCTGCATCCGCTGTTTAGCATCAGTGGCGAGTGGGGGCAGGCGTACCTGCCCCGCTGATTTGAGTGATTACAGGAACGAATCTTTATTGGATGCCTTGGTCTGGGCATCTTGTTTGGTCACCACCCCCTGACGTACCAGCTCGGACAGACACTGATCGAGGGTCTGCATGCCTAGCCCTTGGCCGGTCTGGATGGCGGAGTACATTTGCGGTACTTTGTTTTCGCGGATCAGGTTGCGGATCGCCGGGGTGCCGACCATGATTTCGTGCGCGGCCACACGGCCACCACCGACACGTTTGAGCAGTGTTTGTGAGATGACCGAACGCAACGACTCTGACAACATCGAACGGACCATATCTTTTTCCGCAGCGGGAAAGACGTCGATGATACGGTCGATGGTCTTGGCGGCGGAGCTGGTATGCAGCGTGCCAAAGACCAGGTGACCGGTCTCGGCGGCGGTGAGCGCCAGGCGAATGGTCTCGGGGTCACGCATTTCACCCACCAGGATGATGTCCGGATCTTCACGTAACGCCGAACGCAACGACTCGCTAAAACCGAGTGTATCGCGATGCACCTCACGCTGGTTGATGAGACATTTTTTACTCTGATGCACAAACTCGATGGGATCTTCGATGGTGAGGATGTGGCCAAACTCGGTATTGTTTTTGTAATCGACCATTGCCGCCAGGGTGGTTGATTTACCCGAACCGGTCGGCCCCGTTACCAGCACCAGACCCCGTGGGTTATTGGCGATATCTTTAAACACCGACGGACACTTGAGTTCTTCCAATGAGAGGATGTTGGAGGGAATGGTACGAAAGACGCCGCCCACACCACGGTTATGGTTGAAGACGTTGACACGAAAACGGGCCAGCCCGGGAATCTCGAACGAGAAGTCGGTCTCATAAAACTCTTCAAAATCCTTGCGCTGACGGTCATTCATAATGTCGTAGAGCATGCCGTGTACGGCCTTGTTCTCCATCGGTGGCACGTTGATACGGCGGATGTCACCATCGACACGAATCATCGGTGGCAGGCCTGCGGACAGATGCAGATCCGACGCGGCGTTTTTGACACTAAAAGCCAACAGTTCGGCTATATCCATGGTGCTCCCCTAAATTAATTTAATCCTAAAATGGTCTGGCCGCTCGACTCAAACCGGGGCGGCAATCCCCACTAATCCCTAGCGATAACGGCAAAAAGGTCTACTTCTTAATGTGGCTGTTACAATAGCCCGCTCTGCGCAACTGGGCAATTGTAATGGAAAACATCAGTACCCGACTGGAACAGGTACAACAACGCATCCGCCAGGCCGAGACGCGCTTTGGCCGTGCCACCAACTGCGTCAGCCTGCTGGCCGTGAGCAAGAGCTGGCCGGCGCAGGCGCTGCTGGATGCCGCCGCCGCGGGGCAGCGTGCCTTTGGCGAAAACTATCTGCAAGAGGCGCTGGCCAAGATCGCCGCCATCAACAATAGCGCGCTCGAATGGCACTACATCGGTACGATTCAATCCAACAAATGCCGCGACATCGCCACTCACTTTGATTGGGTCCACAGTGTTGACCGGCTCAAGATTGCCCGTCGCCTTAGCGAACAGCGCCCTGACGAACTGCCGCCGCTCAATATCTGTCTGCAAGTCAACATCAGTAATGAAACGAGCAAATCCGGCATTACGATAGCTGAGGTACTGGCGGTGGCCCAAGCGGTGGCCACACTGCCACGGCTGCGGCTGCGCGGCCTGATGGCGATCCCGCAGGCCGCCGCCGACTTTGAACAACAGCGGCGGATGTTCCGCCAGCTGCATACGCTTCAAACTGAACTGATCAACAACGGCATTGCGCTTGATACACTCTCTATGGGCATGTCTGACGATCTGGAGGCGGCCATCGCCGAAGGGGCGACCCTGGTGCGTGTCGGCAGCGCCATCTTTGGTCCGCGCGACTACCGCCACTGAAAGTGGGCGCTGGACTTTTACCTGCTACGCCCTTCATCATGGCCAGCTAAAATTTTTACTACAGGAGTTAGACAATGAACTCACTCAATATCAGCTTTATCGGGGCCGGCAACATGGCGCGCAGCCTGATCAGCGGCCTGCTTGCCGATGGCCGTAACCCTGCCACCATCTGGATCTCTGACCGCAACGAGGAGCAGCGTCTACAGCTGGAGCAGCAGTTCCGGCTCCACGCCACCGCCTCTAATATTGACGCCGTGAATAACAGCGACATCGTGATTCTGGCGGTAAAACCCCAGGTGATTCAGAGTGTCTGTACAGAACTGAGTGAGTCGGTACAGCAGAAAAAACCGCTGGTGATCTCCATCGCCGCGGGTATTCGTGAGCAGGACATCAACCGCTGGCTGGGTGGCAACGTCGCCATCGTCCGCGCCATGCCCAACACCCCGTCACTGATCCAGACCGGCGCCACCGCGCTCTACGCCAACACTCTGGTATCAGCCGCGCAGCGCAACAGCGCCGAGACTATCCTGCGGGCCGTGGGGCTGGCGCTGTGGATCGATAATGAAGAGATGATGCGTGCCGTAACCGCCCTCTCCGGCAGTGGTCCGGCCTACTTCTTCCTCTTTATCGAAGCGATGGAAGAGGCTGCCCGTAATCTCGGCCTGTCCGATGAGACGGCCCGCCTGCTGGCACTGCAAACCGCCTTTGGCGCGACCAAGATGGCGCTCGAGAGCGACGAGAACTGCGCCACCCTGCGCCAACGCGTTACTTCACCGGGCGGCACCACAGAACAGGCGATCCGCGCCTTTGAAACAGGCGGTCTGCGGCAACTGGTAGCCACGGCGCTAAACGCCGCCGCCAACCGTTCTGATGAATTGGCCGAGGAACTGGGGGGCACAAAAGTAAGATGAACAGCTACCTCTCTTCCGCCACCGCGTTTCTGGTGGAGACCGTGTTTGGCATCTACATGATGCTGGTATTGGTACGTCTGCTGCTGCAACTGGCGCGGGCCGACTTCTACAACCCGGTCTGCCAGTTTATCGTCAAGGCTACCAATCCACCGCTCAAGCCGCTGCGCCGCGTCATTCCCGGGTTGATGGGGATCGACATGGCGGCGGTCGTGCTGTTGCTGGCGCTGCAGATGCTCAAGCTTTTTCTGATAGCGCTGGCGGCGGGCATGAGCCTGTCGTTTGCCGGACTGCTGGTGATGTCGATTGGCGAGCTGATTGCGATGGTCCTGAACCTCTACATGATCACAATCCTGATCCAGATCGTGCTGAGCTGGGTGGGACAGGGCAATTACAACCCACTGACCACCCTGCTCTACACCCTCAATGAGCCAGTGATGCGGCCAGCGCGGCGGATTCTGCCACCGATGTCGGGCATCGACCTGTCGCCGATCCTGGTATTCCTGGCGATCGGCCTGATCAAAATCCTGGTGGTTAGTCCTATCATCAATCTGGGTGGCAGCTTGGCGTGAACCTGGCGTGAGCTTTTACCAATGGCGTCAGCAGACCCTCATCCTCAACCTTCACATCCAACCTCGGGCCAGCCGTAACGAGCTGGTTGGCCCGCATGGCGATCGGCTCAAGGTGCGCATCACCGCACCTCCCGTCGATGGCAAGGCCAACGAGCACCTGATCCGCTTTCTTGCCAACTGTTTTGCTGTGGCCAAATCACAGGTCACCCTGGTCAGTGGCGAGAGCGGCCGCGACAAACGTATCAGCATTACCAACCCCAACCAACTGCCACCGTTTATCGCCCCTCCCCTACCGCACAAACAGCCGCTTTAGATTCTGCTAAAGACCCTCGTCGCTACGTCCGATAGAGGGTGTGACGCTCAGATATTCATAACGGGCAGCTTGGCTTGCCGCCGCTGCCTGCTCATCAAAAGCCAGACAACCATGGAAAGTTCAGGAGCTATGGAGGAAGAGATTTTCAAACAGCAGATGAGAGCCTTCGACCGTTGGAAGGCTGAACTCATCCAGGTGATACAGGATTATCACCACTGGTTGGAGAGCCAGCAGCAGGGCAACCCCGAGATCGATGTGCGGCTTTTTGATGTGATCGAATCACTCAAATCGGATCAGCTCACCATCGCCTTTGTTGCCGAGTTTTCGCGTGGCAAAACCGAGCTGATCAATGCCATCTTTTTCTCCGATTACAAACGCCGTCTGTTGCCATCGGAGGCGGGGCGCACCACCATGTGTCCCACCGAACTCTTCTATGATCACGAAGAGGAGTCAGCCTATATCCGCATGCTGCCGATCGAAACACGCCTCAGCGACAAGAGCATCTCTGAACTGAAAAAAGAGAAGGATCAGTGGCAGACCATCCATCTCGATGTCAACTCTCCGGACCAGATGGTAGAGGCGATGAAAGAGGTGGTCAAAACCAAAATGGTGCCGTTGCAGATGGCCGCCGACCTGGGGCTCTACGACATGGAGGAGCTACCGAGACGACGTAAAAGCGATTTGCCATCGCCCACCGAGATCGAAGTGCCGCAGTGGCGCCATACCATGATCAGCTTCCCCCACCCGCTGTTGCAGCAGGGGCTGGCGATTCTTGACACACCGGGACTCAATGCGCTGGGTACCGAGCCGGAGCTGACCCTCAACATGTTGCCCAACGCCCACGCCGTGCTTTTTGTGCTGGCGGCGGACACTGGTGTCACCCGCAGCGATCTGGACGTCTGGGAGTATCACATCAGAGAGTTTCGCGGCGGCGAAAAAGGGCTGGTAGTTGCGCTCAACAAAATCGATACCCTTTGGGACGAGATGAAGACGCCGGAGGAGATCGAAAACAGCATCAACACACAGCAGCGCGAGGTCGCCAACGCCCTCGGCATCGATATCGGCAATGTCTTCCCGGTCTCGGCACAGAAGGCGCTGCTGGCCAAGACCAAAGAGAACCATCCACTGCTGGAGAGTAGCCGGCTGCTGGCGCTGGAGAACTATCTGGCCCACGAGATCATCCCCGCCAAGCAGGGCATCATCCGCAACAACGTTGCCAATGAAGTGGGCGCCTTGATCAAGATCAACCGCGACAGCATCGCCGCGCAACTGAAACAGATCACCGATCAGCACCAGGACCTGATCTCCATCAGCGGTAAAAACACCACCCTGATCCAGCACCTGATGCGCAAGGCGCGTGAAAAACAGGCCGCCTACAATACCAACATGGAGTATTTTCAGTCGAGCCGCCGCACCCTGAATCAACAAGCCAAACTGCTGCTGGATGGACTGAACCTGAAAAAGTTTGACCAGCTCACCAACACCGCCCGCCAGCAGATGTCCGACAGCTGGACAACTGGCGGCATGAAGACTGGCATGAAGACCATTTTCGACGGCATCCGCGAAACCCTGCAGGTGGCCACTCGCCACGCCGACGAGACCCACCAGCATATTGTTGGCATCTACCAGAAATTTGAAAAAGAGAACGAACTCTCTGCGCTGCACCCCAAACCCTTCTCCACCGAAAAATATGAGGCGGAGATGAACACCCTCTACGCACAGGCGGAGGAGTATCGCAGCAGCCCCGTCACCACCATGACGGAGCAGAATTTTGTGATCAAAAAATTCTTCATCTCCTTGGTCAGCCACGCCCGCGATGTCTTTTACCAGGTCAACCAAGAGGCGGAAACCTGGTTCAAGGATGTCATGGTGCCACTGGCCAAACATGTCACTGCCCACAAACATGTACTGGAACAGCACATGGAGACACTCTACAAAATCAACGAGTCAAAAGAGAACCTGGCCTCGAAGACTGCCGAACTGGAAGGGCAACAGAAGGCGCTGGAGGCGCAACTGGCAACACTCAACAAGATGTATCACCGACTCCACAATACCGACAGCAACGGTCAGGAGCGCGCGGCCCAGCAGGTGGCCAGCGGCTAATACCCAACCCCTTCAATCACCCTAAACAATGTGCAGGATATTGGCCATGGCCGATGCCAACGCGTAGAATGGCGCGTACCAACTCAATTGCGACGGAACGTCCTTTTATGAAGCCCTATCAACGCGAATTTATCGATTTTGTGATCGCCACCGACGTGCTCCGTTTTGGTGAGTTCACCCTCAAGTCCGGCCGTATCAGCCCCTACTTTTTCAACAGCGGCCTCTTCAATAGTGGCTCGACCATCGCCAAGCTGGGGCGTTACTACGCCGCCGCCATTGAGAATTCCGCCATCCAATACGACATGATCTTTGGCCCGGCCTATAAGGGCATCCCATTGGCCACCACCACCGCCATCGCCCTGGCCGACCACCACGGTCGCGACCTGCCCTACGCCTTCAACCGCAAAGAGGCCAAGGATCATGGCGAAGGCGGCGTGATTGTCGGCGCGCCGCTGGCGGGTCGGGTATTGATCATCGATGACGTCATCTCTGCCGGCACCTCCGTGCGCGAATCGATCCAGATGATCGAAGCCGCCGGCGCCACTCCAGCCGGTGTCGCCATCGCCCTGGATCGGCAGGAGCGTGGCCAGGGGGCAACCTCTGCCATTCAAGAGGTCGAACAGCAGTTTGGACTCCAGGTCAGCAGCATCGTCAAACTCGATGACCTGATCAGCTACCTGCACGAAAGACCAGAGCTGCGGGACGTTCATACACGCATCAGCCGCTACCGCCAACAATACGGGACAACATAATGGCTACCACCACCCCTTGGTCACTGCGAAAATCTATTGCGCTAACGGTGCTGATAACAGTCATGCCTGCCAGCTTCGCCGCCGATCTGTTTCGCTGGGTCGACAAAAAAGGCAACGTACACTACACCGACCGGGTACCGCCCGAGTATGTGCAAAACGGTTATCGCGTCATCAACCAACAAGGGCTGACCATCACCACCATCAGCGCGAAAAAAGATGACCCAGACCAAAAGGTGAGCGCCGAAGCCAAGGCACAACTGGAACGCGACAGACGGCTACTGACCATCTACTCCAACGCCGACGAAATCAACGCCACTCGCGACCGCAAGCTCGCCGAGATCAAAAATGGCCTCAGCCTCCGGCAGGATACCCTCACGCTGCTGGAGCGGCAGTTCCGCGATCAAACCCGTGAAGCGGGCGACTATGAAAAGCAGAACGAGGCGGTACCTGAAACGCTGGTGGCAAACATCAATACCACCAAGAAGAAGATCAACGCCTACGAAAATGCAATCAAACAGCAACAGCAGCTGCTGCTCGATACCCACAAGCAGTATGGTGAAGAGCTGCAACGTTATAAAAAGATTTCACAAGCGGTGGAGCAGAGTTCGTCATCTGACTAAACGCATGGAGCCTGGGCCGTTATAAAACAGCCCAGGCTCCATGAACAGCGTTAGCCTCTGATCAACGTACCGACGCCCTGGTCGGTAAATAATTCCAGCAGCACTGAGTGTTCAATACGACCATCAATGATGTGCACGGCACGCACGCCACCCTGGGCCGCCTCCAGTGCACAGCGGATCTTTGGCAACATGCCACCATAGATGGTGCCGTCGGCGATCAGCTCATTGACCCGTTTGGAATCCAGCCCGGTCAGTACCTCTCCCTCTTTGCTCATGATGCCGGCAATGTTGGTCAGCAGAATCAATTTCTCAGCCTTTAATACCTCTGCCAGTTTGCCCGCTACCAGGTCAGCATTAATATTGTAGGACTGGCCATCTTCACCGACACCAATTGGGGCGATGACCGGGATGAAGTCACCCTGCACCAACATATCCACTACGCCGGTATCGATGGAGGCGACCTCACCCACATGACCAATGTCGATGATCTCCGACGTCTTCATCTCCGGGGAGTTCTGTTTGAAGGTGAGCTTGCGGGCGCGGATCAGATCGCCATCCTTACCGGTTAGGCCAACCGCACGGCCACCCTGACGATTGATGAGATTGACGATCTCTTTATTTACCTGGCCGCCCAGCACCATCTCTACTATGTCCATGGTTTCGGTATCGGTAACACGCATCCCTTCAAAGAACTTGGACTCCTTGCCGATACGCTCCAGCAGTTTGCCTATCTGTGGCCCACCGCCATGTACCACAACCGGGTTGATGCCAACCAGCTTCATCAATACCACATCACGGGCAAACCCCCGCTTCAGCTGCTCATCAACCATGGCGTTGCCGCCGTACTTGATCACAATTGTTTTGCCGGCAAAGCGCTGAATGTAGGGCAGCGCTTCGGTCAATACATTGGCCACATTCACGGCCGCTTCTCTCTCCAGAGTCATAACGGATCTCACACTGTATTAATCAAAAGGGTAATTTTAAACTGGGTTCGATGGCCAGCAAGACGTCATGGAATACTTTCTGAATCCGCGTCAACGCCTCAGCACTCTCTGCCTCAAAACGGAAGGTGAGGGCTGGCGTGGTATTTGAGGCGCGTACCAACCCCCAGCCATCTTCAAATTCAGCACGAATGCCATCCATGGTGATGAGCTGGGCACTGGGAAACTTTGCCTGCGCCTTGAGCCGTTCCATCATCGTGAAGGGGATGCCCTCCGCCAGCTCCACCCGTAGCTCGGGGGTGCTGATCGATTCAGGCAGCTCCATAAAAATGTCAGCTGACGTGCGCCGGTCTTTGGCGAGCATCTCCAGCAGACGCGCCATCGCGTAGAGCGCATCATCAAATCCGTACCAGCGGTCGTTGAGGAAAAGATGGCCGCTCAGCTCACCCGCCAATAGCGCATTGGTCTCTTTGAGCTTGGCCTTGAGCCGCGAATGGCCACTCTTCCACATCAGCGCTTCACCGCCATGCTGCTCGATAACACGCCGCAGATCGCGACTGCATTTGACGTCATAGATGATCAGGCCGCCGGGCGTCTCCTTAAGCATATCCATCGCAAACAACATCATCTGACGGTCAGGCCAGATGATCTTGCCGCTACTATCAACCACACCCAGGCGGTCACCATCACCATCAAAGGCGATGCCGATGTCGGCCTCGTGCCGTTTAACCGCCACCATCAGCTCCTGAAGGTTTTCCGGCTGGCTGGGGTCGGGGTGATGATGAGGGAAGCTGCCATCCACCTCGCAGTGGAGTTCAATCACATCACACCCCAGCACCCGCAACAGCTGCGGCGCGACATCGCCGGCCACGCCATTGCCACAATCGACCACCACCTTTAACTCACGCACCAGATTGACGTCACCCGCAACCCGGGCCATGTAATCGGCAGAGAGGCTCTGCTGACTGATCGAACCCCGTGATACTGAGTCGACGTAGTCACCACTGACAATGCGCTGATAGAGCCGCTGTATCGCCGCCTCCGCCAGCGTCTCGCCCTGCAACACCAGCTTGAGGCCGTTGTACTCAGCCGGGTTGTGGCTGCCGGTAACCATGATTCCGGACCGGGCGCTGAGGTAGTGGGTGGCAAAATAGAGCACGGGTGTCGGCACCTGGCCGATGTCGATCACATCACGACCAGAGTCACACAGCCCCTCAATCAACGCCTTGGTGAGCGCCGCACTTGAGGTCCGGCCATCACGCCCGACCACGATGGTCTGCGCGCCTCTCTCTTTGGCCTCGCTGCCAAAGGCACGGCCAATGTCATACACAACTTCCGCCGTCAGGGTCTCAGCCACAATGCCACGAATGTCATAGGCGCGAAAAATCGAGGCGGGAACAGTGGGGTTCGCGGCATTTTTCTCCAGCGACGCCATGACGATCTCTTCCACCTCGTCAACCTCAACCACGGAATCACCCTGGTACAGCAGATCAGCAAAGGAGACCGCCACTTCAGCAGACTCGTAAGGGGTATCATCCTCACTGCTCTCCAACGTCTCCTGTTCCGGGCTTGCAGCCGGATCCCCCTTACCGAGCGTCACTCCCGCCCAGCTCAGGTTCTGCAGGCGGTTCAGTGTTGGCTGTACCTCTGATAGTTCGGCCTCATAACGTTTACCCATCCAATGGCCATTGATGCGATCCCAAACATATTCGTAGATTTTGTTGGCACTGGCACGGATTTTTTTATCCAGCAGCACGCGCAATACCACCAGCGCAAACGCCAGGACCACCAGCACACCGCCACTCAGCAACCAGTATAAAACGCTCCAGCTCATGCCCTGCACTTGCCAATCGTGCGGCGCCAACCAGTAGCTGAGTTGCCAACCGCTGTTTTTGACCACACCGGAGTGGGGCTGGACCTGCGCCTTCAGCGCCGCATCCCCCCACCCCATAAACAGCTGGGTGGTACCGTCACTCAAGGCATGACTCAATTCAATACGGTCTGACGAGCGGAAGAGCGCCTGCAATCTGCCAAGGAACGCCGTACTGTCGTAACGGGCAAGTATGTAACCCACAACAATAGTGCCAACAATGCCATCCTTCCGTACCACTGCTCGCACCACATCAAGGTGTGACTGACCTTCACTCACCTCATGGAACTCAACCTCGGGGATCTGCCCCTTCTGCGCCACATGAATCAGATCCAACTCCGCATAACTCAAGCCCGGAAAGTCGCCCAGCAGCTCCTTCTCCTGACCGGCCGGGATCAATATGATCGACTTTGCACCAATGACTGAGACCAACTCCTGCTGCCGTTGCGCCAGTGCATCAGGATTACTGAGCAGATCATAAAGCTGCGGATCAGCGGCCACGATCTCAACCGGACGAATATAGTCATCAAGCTGCTGCTGCACCTGTTGCAACAGTAGCGTGTGTGACTCAGCGCTCTGCTGCTGGGCGGCATCGGCCACCAGACCTGCCACCACAAAATAACCCAGCAACGCCAGACCCAGCACCAGCACCATGGCAGCGCTGTATACCTTGAACAGCAGCAGTGCCAGAGAGCCAACTCGCCGTTTCGATGTTACGTTTGCTCTATTTGCCTGGTTATTCAAAATTGCTTTCCCTGTCCAAACAACAAATAACTAGTGGCGGCCCGTGTGACCAAAACCACCTTCGCCACGATGGCTAGCGGCAAAATCACTCACAACCTCAAGCTCAACCTGCACCACCGGTACCACCACCATCTGCGCAATGCGCTCGCCGACGTTAACGGTAAAACTCTGCTGGCCACGATTCCAGCACGAGACAAACAGCTGCCCCTGATAATCGGAATCGATCAACCCCACCAGGTTGCCCAGCACAATGCCATGTTTGTGCCCCAGGCCGGAGCGTGGCAACAGCACTGCCGCCAGGCCCGGGTCAGCGATATGAATCGCAATCCCGGTGGGGATCAGCTGCGTATCGCCAGGATTGAGTATCAGCGGCTCATCAACACAGGCGCGCAGATCCATGCCAGCGGCGCCGTGGGTGGCGTAGTGCGGCAGCGCTATCTCGTGGCCGATACGCGGGTCCAGAATCTTAACTTGAATTTTTTGCATGGTATCTCTCAGCTATGATTGCAATCAGCTCGCGGGCAACAACCGTTTTAGCGGCCCGGCTGATCTCACTCTGCCCATCGGCCCAAAACAGCCTCAGGCAGTTAACATCGGATTCAAAACCCAGACCCTGCCCCACCAGATTGGCAGCGATCAGATCCAGCCCTTTACGCGCCAGCTTGTCGCGGGCGTAGTGTTCAAGATCATGGGTCTCGGCGGCAAAACCGACACAGAAGGGGGCATCACTGCGGCCCGCCACCGTGGCCAGAATATCCTCGGTACGCTCCAGCGCCAGGGTCAGCTCGGCCGAACTCTTTTTAATCTTTTCCGCCACCACCACACTGGGACGGTAATCAGCCACGGCAGCGGCCGCGATAAAGATGTCACACCCAGAGAGCTGCGCCTGCACCGCCGCTGCCATCTCGGCCGCACTCTCCACCGCAACCAGCGCCACCCCTCGTGGTGGTAGCAGCGCCGTTGGCCCGGAGATCAGCGTCACCGCAGCGCCCGCCAGCAGCGCTGCCTCAGCCACCGCATACCCCATCTTGCCGGAGCTGCGGTTACTGATATAACGGACCGGATCGATCGGCTCGCGGGTGGGGCCTGCCGTCACCAGCAGTGTCAGACCCGCTAGCGGCCCCTGCTGCCAGTAACTCGCCAGTGCTGCCACCAGCTCATCCGGCTCCAACATCCGCCCCGCCCCCACCTCACCACAGGCCTGCTCACCGGCCGCCGGGCCGAGCAGCGTCACGCCGCGCTGACACAACAGCGCACAATTGGCCTGAGTGGCGGGGTGGGACCACATCGCCCGATTCATCGCCGGCGCCAACAAAAGTGGCGCCTCGCTGGCAAGGCAGAGGGTAGTCAAAAGATCATCGGCCAAACCATGGGCAAGACGGGAGATTAGATTGGCGCTGGCGGGGGCGATCAGAATCGCATCGGCCCAGCGCGCCAACTCAATGTGACCCATGGCGGCCTCAACACGACTATCCAGCAGTTCACTGTGAACGGGATGACCGGAGAGCGCCTGCATGGTCAGCGGCGTAATAAAGGCCTGCGCGCCAACGGTCATGACGACACGCACCTCCGCTCCCGCTTGACGCAAACGGCGCACCAACTCGGCACTTTTGTAGGCCGCGATGCCACCGCTCATGCCTACCAGGACGCGCCGCCCAGCCAATGTCCCCGCCAATATCAAAGATGAAAACAACAGACTCTCCCGATAGCACTGCTTGTTGAGGGGCGGTACCATACCATTCTATAAGAACAAATCGAAACCTTCATAATACTTATTAACACCCGGGGGAAGACATGGCAATCACCGACTGGCCTACCGATGAACGACCACGCGAGAAGCTGTTGCAAAAGGGGGCAGCAGCCCTCTCCGATGCCGAACTGCTGGCGATTTTTCTGCGCACCGGCATCCCCGGCAAGACGGCGGTTGATCTGGCTCGCGACCTGCTGGAAGAGCATGGTGGCCTACGCCCACTGCTGGATGCCAATCAGCACCAATTCTGCCTCAGCAAGGGTTTAGGCAGCGCCAAATTCGCCCAACTGCAAGCCGTGCTGGAGATGGGACGCCGCCACATGGATGAACGTTTACGGCGCGGCGCGCCGTTGACCAGCCCAGCGGAGACCCGTCACTTTCTCAGCCTGCAGCTGCGTGATCATCAGCACGAGGTGTTCGCCTGTCTCTTCCTTGATAATCGCAACCGCGTCATCCGCTTTGAAGAGCTGTTCTTTGGCACCCTCGACTCCGCCAGTGTCTACCCGCGCGAAGTGGCCAAGCGCGCGCTGCATCACAACGCCGCGGCCGTCATCTTTGCTCATAACCACCCCTCCGGCGTCGCCGAACCCAGCCAGGCCGACCACCAGATCACACACCAACTCAAAGATGCCCTCTCCCTTATTGGCGTACGAGTGCTCGATCACATTATTATTGGCGATGGCGAACAGGTTTCGCTTGCTGAACGTGGCGTACTGTAAAAAAGATCAATAACTTCGGTTTTTAACTGCGCCCGCAGCAAGAAAAAACAAACTAGCACTTGAAACCCTGGGGCTAAATCTATAGAATTCCGCCTCTCTGCCATTTAGGCTATGGCAAAAAAGAATTATTTGGAGCGAAACTCATGTCAAGAGTATGTCAGGTGACGGGCAAAGGCCCAATGGTAGGAAACTCTGTTTCCCACGCCAACAACAGGACCAAGCGCCGTTTTCTGCCGAATCTGCACACCCATCGTTTTTGGGTTGAAGGCGAAAACCGCTTTATTTCATTGCGCGTCTCTTCAAAAGGCATGCGCATCATCGACAAACGCGGCATTGATGTCGTTCTGTCTGAACTCCGCGCCCGCGGCGAAAAGATTAGGGGTTAATCATGGCCAAAAGTGCACGTGAAAAGATCAAACTGGTATCCACCGCCGGTACCGGCCATTTCTACACCACTGATAAAAACAAGCGCACCATGCCTGAAAAGATGGAGATGAGTAAGTTTGATCCCGTCGTCCGCAAGCACGTGCCTTACAAAGAAGCCAAGATCAAATAAGCATTGCTTAACTGGTCTCAATAAAAAAACCCGCTACGGCGGGTTTTTTATTGAGACCAAAACAGAAAGGCCGCTGGCATCGATCAACACCAGCGGCCTTGCTGTTTATAACGCCACGATCAGACTCAGCTACGATACTCAGCGTTGATCTTCACGTAGTCATAAGAGAGATCTGTAGTCCAGATCTGCGCAGCGGCATCGCCGCGGGCCAACTCAACACGAATCAAAATCTCAGGCTGTTTCATCACCGCCTGGCCCGCCGCTTCTGTGTAGTCAGGATTACGACCGCCGCCACGTACGATACAGACCTCACCCAGGTAGATGTCAATCTTCGCCACATCCAGCCCCTCAACACCCGCACGACCGACAGCAGCAAGGATGCGCCCCCAGTTGGGATCAGAGGCAAAAAAGGCGGTTTTCACCAGTGGTGAGTGGGCGATGGTGTAAGCGACTTGACGGCACTCCGCTTCATTGACACCACCCCGGACATCAACAGTGATGTACTTGGTCGCACCTTCACCATCACGAATAATCGCCTGCGCCAGCACCTGGCAAACCTCGGTCACGGCTGCCGCAAATTCAACATAACCAACATCACTGGCAGAGTTGAATCTGACTCCAGACTTGTCAGTCGCTACCAAGACACAAGCATCATTGGTCGAGGTGTCGCCATCAACGGTGATGCAGTTGAAGGAGCGGTCCGTCGCCTGCGTTATAAGCTGCTGCAACAGCGCCTGATCAACACCCGCGTCGGTGGCAACGTAACCCAGCATGGTCGCCATGTTGGGGCAGATCATGCCCGAACCCTTGGCGATACCGTTGATAGTGATCTGTTTGCCCTGAACCGTGATCTGGCGTGTCGCCCCCTTGGGCACGGTATCAGTTGTCATGATACTGCGAGCAGCATCACCCCAACCTTCGGCCGTCAGAGAGGCCCACGCCTGCGGCAGAACCGCTTCGATCTTGGCCACTGGCAGCAACTCGCCAATAACACCTGTCGAGAAGGGCAGCACCGCTTCAGCGACACATCCCGTAACCGCCGCGACGGCCGCACAACTCACTTCGGCAGCACGCATACCCGGCTCACCGGTTCCTGCATTGGCATTGCCGCTATTGATCAACAGATATCGGGGAGTGATTGCAGCACCGTGACGCTTGGCGACAATAACTGGCGCCGCACAAAAAGCATTTAAAGTGTAGACAGCCGCAACACTCGCCCCCTCCGCAATCTCCATCAACGCCACATCCATACGACCGGGACGTTTGATGCCCGCCGCTGCACCGCCCCAACGGACTCCCGCCACCACGGGCAAGAGAGGCAATTCAACCAGACCGACTGTCATAATTAACTCAACTTCCCATGACACTGTTTATATTTTTTGCCCGAACCGCAAGGACAGGGGTCATTACGACCAACCTTGTCGCCATCACGCACAAACGGCGCAACCTGTTCAGACTCAGAAGAGTCCTCTGCCGCCGTAACATCGTCGTGTCGAAACTGCACCTCGCCCTGGGCGCGACGCTGCTCTTCAACCGCCTCGACATCAGACTCACTCTGCACCTGCACCCTTGAGATAATTCCTACCACTTCGTGTTTCATACGCTCCAGCAACAGCGAGAACATCTCGAAGGCCTCACGTTTAAACTCCTGTTTAGGATCTTTCTGAGCATAACCACGCAGATGAATCCCCTGGCGCAGATGATCCATCGCAGCAAGGTGATCCTTCCATTGAGAATCGAGCACCTGCAACATTACCGCCTTCTCAAAGTGGCGCAAAACCGACGCGCCCGCTATTGACTCCTTGGCGGCATAACTGGCCTCTATCTCTTGGTCAATACGCTTACGTAGCGTCTCCTCATGCAATGAGTCGTCACTATCAAGCCACTGCTGCACCGGTAGCCTGTCACCAAAATCACGCGCCAGCGCCTCTTCCAGCCCCGCCACATCCCACTGCTCCTCAAGACTATTGGGCGGCACAAAACTATTAATGACGCCGTTCACAACATCGGCACGAATGCTCTGAATGGTGTCAGAGATATCATCCTGCGCCATCAATTCATTGCGCTGCTCGTAGATCACCTTACGCTGATCATTGGCCACGTCATCGTATTCGAGCAGCTGTTTACGAATATCAAAATTGTGTCCTTCCACCTTACGCTGAGCATTCTCAATCGCCTTGCTGACCCAGGGATGTTCAATCGCCTCGCCCTCCTCCATGCCCAACTTCTGCATTAGCGCGGCGACTCGTTCTGATGCAAAAATACGCATCAGACTATCTTCAAGCGACAGATAAAAACGTGTGGAGCCGGGATCTCCCTGACGTCCAGAACGACCACGCAACTGATTATCAACACGTCGCGACTCATGCCGCTCGGTCCCGATAATGTGTAAACCACCTTCCTTCAATACTTGGTCATGACGCTGCTGCCATTCACTGCGGACCCGCTGCACAGCAACCTCATCCTCCTGATCAATACCCTCAAGCATCGCATCCAGACTACCACCGAGCACAATATCAGTACCGCGCCCTGCCATGTTGGTGGCAATAGTCACCCCTTTGGAACTACCCGCCTGGGCGACGATGTCAGCTTCTCGTTCATGCTGCTTGGCATTGAGCACCTCATGTTTGATGCCCGCCTTTTTCAATAATGCTGAGAGGTTTTCGGAGATCTCAATAGAAGTAGTACCCACCAAAACTGGCTGACCACGCTCATTGCACCCTTTGATATCTTCAAGAATGGCGTTAAATTTATCTTTTTGATTAAGATAAACCAGATCACCCATGTCATTACGGACCGTCGGTTTATTGGTAGGCACCACTACCACCTCCAGGCCATAAATCTCCTGAAATTCATACGCCTCAGTATCCGCAGTACCGGTCATGCCAGAGAGTTTGTTATAGAGGCGGAAAAAGTTCTGGAAAGTAATCGAGGCCAAGGTCTGATTCTCGTTCTGAATCGCTACCCCCTCTTTCGCCTCTATCGCCTGATGCAGACCATCTGACCAGCGCCGTCCCGGCATGGTGCGGCCGGTAAACTCATCCACAATCACAATTGTGCCGTTCTGAACAATATAATCAACATCGTGCTGGAACAGGGCGTGCGCACGGAGCGCAGCATTAACGTGATGCATCAGACTGATGTTGGCCGCATCATAAAGACTCTCACCCTCGTTAAGCAGGCCAGCCTCCACCAACATCTCTTCAATATTCTGGTGACCACTTTCACTCAGGAATACCTGCTTGGCCTTCTCATCAACACGATAATCACCAGGGTTCTCTTCATCGTCATCATCCTGTCGCGTCAACCGTGGAATCAATATATTCATCCGGGTGTAAACATCAGAGTTGTCATCTGTAGGACCGGAGATGACCAGCGGTGTCCGCGCCTCATCGATCAGAATCGAATCGACCTCATCGATAATGGCAAAATTGAGTTCATGCTGCGTTTTGTCATCAAGCCGAAACGCCATGTTGTCGCGCAGGTAATCGAAGCCGAATTCATTGTTGGTTCCATAGGTGATATTTGCAGCATAGGCGGCACGTTTAGCCAACGTATCCTGACCTGAGAGAACCACCCCAACGGTCAATCCCAAAAACTCATACAGACGCGCCATCCATTTGGCATCACGTTGCGCCAGATAATCATTCACCGTCACCACATGCACACCCTTGCCGGAGAGCGCATTCAGATAGGCCGCCAGGGTTGCCACCAAGGTCTTACCTTCACCCGTCCGCATCTCGGCAATCTTGCCTTCATGCATCACCATCGCACCGATCATCTGAACATCGTAGTGGCGCATCCCCAATACTCGCCTGCCCGCCTCACGCACCACCGCAAACGCTTCCGGCAGCAAGCTGTCAAGTGCAGCGCCAGCGCTAACCCGCTGCTGGAACTCCACCGTCTTGGACTTGAGCTGTTCGTCGGTCAGCGCCACCATGGACTGCTCCAAGGCATTGATCTGCGCTACAACTTTTTGCATCCGCTTTAGCTGCCGATCATTGCGACTGCCAAAAACTTTACTGAATAATTTGGTAACCATGAGGCCCTAGATTTTATTGAAATAGCCACGTGCTTTGCACATACAAGCACTGATCATAAAACAAACAAGAGAATTAGAAAACTAAAGATGGATCAGCCGATCAGCCAATCCAGAACCCAGTCTAGAATCAGGGGGCGACGGCACTAACATATTTGATAGGATCAACCGCACGACCGTCACGCACCACCTCAAGATGGAGATGCGGACCGGTAGAACGACCACTGCTGCCCATCAGAGCCAATACCTGCCCTTTTTTGACTGTATCACCAACCTGCACCAAGTTTTTCTGATTATGCCCATAACGTGTGACATAACCGTTACCGTGGCTTACCTCCACCAGATTACCATAGCCGGAACGGTCGCCAGACCAGATCACCACCCCGCCTGCCACCGCCAAAATGTTAGAACCAAGCTTGCCTGCAATATCAACACCATCATGATGGGCCCGGCGACCGGTAAACGGATCAGAACGCGCGCCAAAGTAAGAAGAGAGCCAGCCCTTCTCTACCGGAAAGCCGTCGGGATGGACCCGGTCCTGCAAATTACGTGTCATCAACAGCGTCTCAAGAACGCCCAGCTTCTGCTCGCGATCTTCCAGCTGCCGGCTCAACTCATCAAAGGGGATAAGAAAAGCACTGGAGCTGCTTTCAGCTATCAGTAGCGATGGGTCATTAGGCCCGCCCTGTGCCGGCGCACTTTCAAAGTTAAATTCACCTTTATCGAGACTAGCCATTTCAGTCAACCGCTCACCCAAGGCATCCAATCGCACCACACGTGACTGCAACTCTGCTACCCGCTTGGTAAGGGCGTTGATATTCTCTTGAGCACTCTGCCTGGCGATCTCAATATCCTCACGCTGAGTACCAAGCTCCGCCTTGAAGCCCGAAGCCAATACATTTTTTTGTGCGCTGACATCCGCCACACCGACGTTATAACCAATCACAAGGGCGATGCCAGGCACCACCAGCGCAACCATCACCAGCGCACACGCAACAACACGGCCGCTAATCCTGCGAACCGTACCTTTTGAATCATTTGGTAGTAAAATCACACTCATGGACACTAACCTGTTTTAAGTCCGCAGATCCGAAAGCACCTTACCTTAGTGCCACTTAACTCAAGGAAATTGGCAATTGAAAGCTCCAAAATCCGTAAAACAGATACTCAGCTCAAAGACCGTCGGCATGCAGGGGCTGCTGCAACACACCCAGCAACTCAAACAACTCAATGCGCAACTTGCACACCTGCTGCCACTCCCGCTCTCTTTACACTGCACTGCCGCAGGGGTATCGCAACAGACGCTAACGCTATTGGTAGAGTCATCCGCCTGGGCAACCCGTCTCCGTCTTCAAGCCCCCAGTATTATCAGGGGGTTGCAAAACTTCAACATCAGAACGCTCACCGTGAAGATCCAACCCGTGCAAAAAGCAGCAACAGCAACATCGCGGAGTCGGCCCAAAATGTCAACTGACACAGCCAACCTGTTAAACGATTTGGCAGAAACGACCAGCGATCCAAAACTGAAATCCGCGCTGCTTCGTCTTGCTCAGAACACCTCACAATAAGACCGCAATAGATGGCGCGTCACAATCTTCCATCGAGCCAGTAAAAGAACTATCGGTCAACCAGCAGCCACCGGCTGCATAAATGATATCGGCGCCGGCTCATCTTTCTCAAATGTCACCAGCTCCCACGCTGCCTCATCGGCAACCAACGCACGCAGTAACTGATTGTTCAGGGAGTGGCCTGACTTATGACCGCTGAAGGCACCAATAAGGCTGCGCCCCAGCAGATAGAGGTCACCAATCGCATCCAGAACCTTGTGTTTTACAAACTCATCCTCATACCGCAGACCATCATCATTGAGGACACGGTAGTCATCCACCACCACAGCATTTTCCATACTGCCACCCAAGGCCAGGTTTTTGGCGCGCAAAGCTTCAATGTCACGCATGAAGCCAAACGTCCGGGCGCGACTTATCTCTTTGACAAAGGAGGTAGTTGAAAAGTCGATCACTGCCTCTTTGGCGCGATCCTTGAAAGCGGGGTGATCAAAATCGATGGAAAATGAGACTTTGAACCCCTCAAAGGGATCAAAACGTGCCCATTTGTCACCGTCGTTCACAATGACCGACTGTTTGACACGAATAAAACGTTTGGGAGCTTCTTGCTCGTGGATACCGGCTGACTGCAAGAGAAACACAAAGGGGCCAGCGCTACCATCCATGATAGGGACTTCGGCTGCACTCAGTTCAATATAGGCATTATCAATACCAAGTCCCGCCATGGCCGACAATAGATGCTCAACCGTAGAGATACGTACATCGCCCTGAACCAGTGTGGTTGAGAGCCGTGTATCACCCACATTCTCGGCCCGGGCCCTTATCTCTACGGCTGGCTCAAGATCTACACGTCGAAAAATGATACCGGCATCTATGGGGGCAGGCCGCAGGGTCAAATAGATCTTCTCCCCGGTGTGTAAACCAACCCCTGTCGCCCGGATTACATTTTTCAGCGTACGTTGTTTAATCATATAGCGACCAATCTCAATTACCACAGCCTATCCGAGTGAAAGCGGCCGGGGAACGTTGAGATCCCGGCTATCAACGGCGTAGGATAACATACTTGGCAATAGTCCGCGAAGGCACCCCCTCCAGCTGGAGGGGACCTTCCATGGCCTGGGAACGACCTTCAGATCAGTCAGCCTGACGGCGCAGGAAGGCCGGAATATCCAGATAATCAAGACTGGTATCTTCTGCCGCAGCCACCTTCGTTGCCGCTACCGACTGGGAACGCATCACTGCTGGGCGCTCATAATCCTCATAGCGGGGTTCGCCGGAGATCTGGCGCTCTTCACGCACGTTCTGGTAAACCAGCTTGACTGGCTTTTCTACTTCGATCGGTCTGCCCTGTCCCAGGCCTGTGGCCACAACAGTCACGCGCAGCTCATCAACCATGTTTTCATCGATAGTGGTACCCACCACCACCGTGGCATCTTCAGAGGCAAACTCCTTGATGATGTTACCGACCTCTTCAAACTCACCAATGGAGAGATCGAAACCAGCGGTAACATTGACCAATATGCCGCGCGCGCCGGCCAGATCGATATCTTCCAGCAACGGGCTGGCGATGGCACATTCAGCCGCCAGACGCGCACGATTTTCACCAGACGCTTTTCCTGATCCCATCATTGCCATGCCCATTTCAGACATAACCGTGCGCACATCAGCAAAGTCGACGTTGATCAGACCTGGGCGGGTAATCAGCTCGGCAATCCCCTGTACGGCACCCAGCAAGACATCATTGGCAGCAGCAAACGCCTGCAACAGTGAGACATCTTTGCCCAATACATAGAGCAGCTTTTCATTGGGGATGGTGATCAACGAATCAACGTACTGCGACAGCTCTTTGATCCCCGCATCGGCCACTGCATTACGTTTTTTGCCTTCAAACGGGAAGGGACGGGTCACAACAGCCACCGTCAGGATGCCCATCTCTTTGGCGATTTGCGCCACGATTGGCGCCGCACCGGTCCCTGTGCCACCGCCCATACCGGCAGTAATAAAGAGCATGTCGGTACCTTCGATCAACTCCATAATACGTTCACGATCTTCCAGCGCCGACTTGCGCCCGATCTCAGGGTTGGCACCCGCACCCAACCCTTTGGTAACACCTGCGCCCAGCTGCAACACAGTCTTGGAGGTTGATTTCTTCAGCGCCTGAGCATCGGTATTGGCGGTAACAAAATCAACACCCTCGATATTTGCCGCCACCATATGCTCAACTGCATTACCGCCGCCGCCGCCCACACCAATCACCTTGATCACTGCGTTCTGTGTGTAAGTATCCATTAGTTCAAACATGATTCAAATCTCCTCTGCCAACGTGCCCAAAAAAACCAACAACCCGATTAATCAAAAATTTCCCTTAAACCAAACCTTCATTCGATCCAATACACCCTTACTGCTTGAACCCGCACCGAACTCGCCGCCACGGTCGAAGCGGTGCTGACTACCAAACAGCAACAACCCAACACCTGTGGCATAAATAGGGTTCCGCACCACATCAGCCAGACCGGCCACGTGCTGAGGAAACCCCAAGCGCACCGGCATGTGGAATATCTCTTCCGCCAGCTCAATAACCCCTTCCATCTTTGCACTACCACCGGTAAGGACCACGCCCGCTGCGATCAGATCTTCAAAGCCACTGCGACGCAGCTCGGCCTGAATCAATATCAGCAGTTCGTCATAACGGGGTTCGACTACCTCTGCCAACGTCTGGCGCGCCAGGCGCCGCGAGGGTCTGTCACCGACACCAGGAACCTCGATGGTCTCCTCGGGACTGGCCAGCTGCGTCAGGGCGCAGGCGTATTTAATTTTGATCTCTTCAGCAAACTGCGTCGGGGTGCGCAGCGCAACGGCAATGTCATTGGTTACCTGATCACCGGCTATCGGGATCACCGCCGTGTGACGAATCGCCCCTTCGGTGAAGATGGCAATGTCAGTGGTACCACCACCAATATCCACCAGACAGACACCCAGCTCTTTTTCATCATCGGTCAACACTGCGTAGCTCGAGGCCAACTGTTCGAGAATGATGTCATCCACCTCCAGTCCGCATCGGCGCACACACTTCACGATATTCTGTGCCGCACTGACAGCACCGGTCACCATGTGTACCTTGGCCTCGAGTCGAACACCCGACATACCTACCGGCTCACGAATCCCCTCCTGCTTGTCGATGATGAACTCCTGCGGCAGGATGTGGAGGATCTTCTGGTCAGCGGGAATCGCCACCGCCCGCGCAGCATCGATGACCCGGTCAACATCACTGGCGGTCACTTCACTTTCGCGAATGGCGACGATACCGTGAGAGTTAAGACTGCGAATATGACTGCCCGCAATCCCGGCATAGACCGAATTAATCTGACAACCCGCCATCAACTCCGCCTCTTCCACAGCGCGCTGAATCGACTGAACAGTGGACTCAATATTGACCACCACCCCCTTCTTCAAACCGCGTGAAGGGTGAGAGCCAATACCGATGATTTCCAGCGCCCCATCCGCCGATACCTCAGCGACAATGGCAACCACCTTGGAGGTACCAATATCCAATCCAACAATCAGATTCTTATCAATCTTCTTTGACATCCGAACCCATACTCCAATTAATTCTGTGCGATTACGCCTGTGGCTTCTGCCACTTGATTGCAAAACCGTTGGGATAGCGCATATCCACCTGATGCAGCGCGATTTGACCACCCTGGATCTGCGGATAGAAGCGCACAAACCGTTGCAGGCGTTGTTGCACCACGTCACGCCCCAGCAACACCACCTCACCACTGCTCAGCTCCAGCGTCCAGGCACGCCGCGGCGACAATACAACACGCTGCATCTGCAACTGCGCTGGCTGCAACGTCGCTCTAAATACCTGAAACTCCGTTGCCACCTGCGCTACAGCACTGTCAGGCCCCTCCAGCTCCACCAAACCATCAGGGATAGTCGCAACCGGCGGTGTAAAGAGTTCACCCTGCTCGTTCACCAAAGCCTGATTACGCCAACGCGCCAACGCCTTCTGTTCCAATACCGTGATGCGCAAGGTATCCGGCCAGACCCGCTGCACCGCTGCACGGTTAACCCACGGCAGCGTCTCAACCGCCACAGTCACCGCATCAACATCCACATTAAAAAACCCACCCTTGGCCACCGGCTTCAATACCTGATAAAGCTCATCACGCGTGACATGAACAAACGGTGCCTCAAGCTGTACCTGCCTCACTGGCAGTGTTTTGGGGTCCATCAACTTCCAGCCGCCAGCCACCGCAGCACCTATTATCGTTAAGGCCAACAAATTCAAACCCAGCCAACGAGCGTTTAACTGCGGCAGAAAAAAAGCCCAGCGACGCGCATCCGCTGGCGGAGCGTTGCGCTGGTTGGTTTTTTTCTTCTTCTGCTGCCAGGGCAACTGCATCAATGCCGTTCCTCGAAGCTGGTTTCCAATACCTGCCACACCAACGCTTCAAAACTGACCCCAGCAGCCTTGGCCGCCATTGGCACCAGACTGTGATCCGTCATGCCGGGCACGGTATTGACCTCAAGCAGCCAGAAATTACCGGCCTGATCCTCCATCACATCAACACGCCCCCAGCCACTGGTGCCGGCCAAGGTAAACGCATCCAGCGCCAATTTTTGCAGACGCGCCTCATCGATGCTGTCTAAGCCACAGGGGCAGTGATAGTGAGTGGTGGTGGATTTATATTTTGCTTCATAATCATAAAAGTCGTGCGGCGTCTCCAGGCGGATCGCGGGCAACGCCGCACCATTGAGTATCGCAACGGTGTACTCACGCCCAGTCACCCAGCGCTCCACCAGCACCACATCATCACAACTCGCCGCCTGTTGTACTGCGTAAGCAAGCTGTGCGGCATCGATCACTTTACTCATGCCGATACTGGAGCCTTCATGCGCCGGTTTGACCATGAGTGGCAAACCTAGTTCTTGCACCACTGCATTAAAATCACTCTGTTCAGAAACGTGTAAAAACTTTGGTGTTGGCAATCCGGCACCATGCCACAACTGTTTGCAACGCAACTTATCCATGCCGAGCGCAGAGCCAAGCACACCACTACCGGTATAGGGCATGCCGATGGTTTGCAAGGCACCCTGCAACTGACCATCTTCACCACCGCGGCCATGCAAGGCGATAAAAACACGATCAAAGCCACTCTGTTGCAAGGCCAGCAAACTTTCGCCGCCAACAAAATCGATGCCGTGGGCATCCACACCCTGAGACTGTAACGCTGCCAGCACCGCCGCACCGCTGCGTAGTGAGATTTCACGCTCCGCTGCCGTGCCACCCATCAGCACCGCCACCTTGCCAAACTCTTTTGCACTTGTGACCTTTGTCGTCTGGCCAGCCATGATTAACGCTTCTCTCCCACAATATGCACTTCAGGTATCAAGCTGACACCGTGCTGCTGCGCTACCGTTGTTATTACCAGTGCGATCAGCGCCTCAATCTCCGCCGCCGTGGCGCTGCCACTGTTGATGATGAAGTTGGCGTGTTTTTCCGAGACACAGGCACCACCAATACACCGCCCCTTCAAACCAGATGCCTCGATCAAGCGGCCAGAAAAATCACCCGGCGGATTGCGAAATACCGACCCACAACTGGGCTGACCAATCGGCTGGCTGGCGTTACGCCGATCCAGCAACTCTTTAATACGTGCCGTCGCCGCCATCGCATCACCTGATTTCAACGTCAGATGTGCCGCCACAAACCACTCATTGGCCGGGCCAGATACATGGCGATAACTCACTTCGTATTCATGGGGCTGGCGCAGATAACGGCAGCCCTGACGATCGATACTCTCCACCGCAACCACATGGGACCAGGTCTCATCACCAAAGGCCCCGGCATTCATCGCCAGTGCGCCACCCATGGTGCCGGGAATGCCGGCCAGAAACTCCGCACCCACCAGCCCCTGACGTGCAGCAAAACGTGCCGCCTTGGCGCAGGAGACACCGGCCTCGATGCGCACCACGCCAGCTTCAATCAGTGACATCTCATTCAACAGCCCCGCCGTCATAATCACCGTGCCGCGCACACCACCATCACGCACCAGCAGATTGCTGCCCAGACCGACCCACAGGAGCGGCTCAGACTCATCAACTGCCGTCTCCAGAAACTGCGCCAGATCATCAAGGTCGGCCGGTTCGTAATAACGCTCGGCCGCTCCACCGACACGCCAGCTGGTATGACGCGCCATTGGCTCATTCAACTTCAATCTACCGCGCAGTGTCGACTGTTGGGCTGTCATCATTATTCGCCCGCCTGCAACTGCTGCGGCAGCTCAGCGGCGGCAACACCAATACTACCGGCACCCAGCGTTAGCACGATGTCACCATCCTGAATCACGCCCTTCAACGCATCTGCCAAATCATCTGCGGATTCGATGAAGACCGGATCGACCAGACCACGGGCACGAATCGCCCGCGCCAGGCTACGGCCATCGGCTCCGGCAATTGCTGCTTCACCGGCGCCGTAAACCTCCAGCAGCACCAGCGCATCCACCGTCGACAGCACCATGGCAAAATCATCAAACAGATCACGAGTGCGGCTGTAGCGGTGTGGCTGAAAGGCCACGACCAGACGGCGTTCGGGCCAGCCATCTCTGATCGCTGCCACCACCGCCGATATTTCACGCGGGTGATGGCCGTAATCATCCACCAACATCACCGCGCCTTTGGCCGTGACCACCTCACCATTCATCTGGAAGCGCCGACCGATGCCCTCAAAACCAGACAAGGCGCGGGCGATGGACGCATCATCCACACCCAGCTCATGGGCGATGGCGATGGCGGCAAGGGCATTCAAGACGTTGTGACGGCCACCCATATTAAGCAGCACATCGATATCCACATGTCCGGCACGACAGACTGTGAAGTGAGTGGTATTGGCACTCTGGCTAACATTGATGGCGCGCAGATCGGCATCCTCGCCAAAACCGTAGGTGACCATCGGCCGTGTGCACTCCGCCATCACCTCACGCACACCTGAATCTTCGAGGCACATCACTGCCAGACCATAAAAAGGGAGGTGGTGCAAAAACTCAATAAAGGTCTGACGCAGTTTGTTGTAGTCACCGCCATAGGTCGCCATATGGTCAACATCAACATTGGTGACCACCGCAATCATCGGCTGTAGATAGAGGAATGAGGCGTCACTCTCATCGGCCTCGGCCACCAGATATTTGCCACTGCCGAGACGGGCATTGGTACCGGCACTGTTGAGTTTGCCACCAATGACAAAAGTAGGATCCAGCCCGCCTTCGGCCAGAATACTGGCTACCAGACTGGTGGTGGTGGTCTTGCCATGGGTACCCGCAATGGCGATGCCGTAACGGAAGCGCATCAGCTCGGCCAGCATCTCGGCGCGTGGCACAATCGGAATCCGCCGTTCATGCGCCAGCGCCACTTCAGGATTGCTGTGGTCCACTGCGGATGAGATCACCAGCGCATCACACCCTTCAATATTGGCGGCGTCATGCCCCTTGAACACGGTGATACCCAACCCTATCAGCCGCTTGGTCATCGCGTTCTGGCCCAGATCCGAACCACTCACCACATAACCCAAGGTGTGCAGCACCTCGGCAATACCGCCCATCCCGGCGCCACCGATACCCACAAAGTGCAGACGTTTGATGCGACGCATCGAACCGGCATTAGCCATAAGTGGCCTCCTCGCAGATATCTGCCACCTGCCGCGCTGCATCAACCATCGCCTTGGCACGCGCCTTGTTGGCCATGGCACGCAACTCGGCACGCCCCGTCTGGCAATCACGACTAAAACGCAGCACTGTTTCGCTGAGACGCTGGGCATCCAGTTCAAACTGCGGCAGCAACAGTGCCGCGCCACTATCTACCAGATAATGGGCATTGGCGGTCTGGTGATCGTCCACCGCATAAGGGAACGGCACCAGCAGCGAGGCGACACCGGCGGCGGCCAGCTCAGAGACCGTTAACGCCCCGGCACGGCAGAGCACCAGATCAGCCCAGCCATAGGCCTCGGCCATGTCGTCGATAAATGCATCCACCCGACCACTCACCTGACTGTTGTTGTAATGTAAACGGGCATCCTCAAGGTTGCGGGCGCCGGTCTGATGCCACACCTCGGGACGTTCTGATTCAGCCAGCTGACTATTGAGCAGGGCCAGCGCCGCCGGCACCGTCTCATTCAGCGCCTTGGCGCCGAGGCTGCCGCCCACCACCAGCAGGCGTAACGGCCCTTCACGGCCAGCCATACGCTCATCCGGCATGGGTAGCGCAGCGATACTGGCACGCACCGGATTACCGATGGCCAGCGCGTTACGATTGTTGGCAAAGGTACCGGGAAAGGCCTCAATCACCCGTCCGGCAACCCGCGCCAGCAGTTTATTGGTCAACCCAGCTACCGCGTTCTGTTCATGAATCACCAGCGGCTTGCGCAGCAGCCAGGTCATCAAACCACCCGGGCCAGCCACAAAACCACCCATCCCCAGTACTGCCATGGGACGCCGACGCATAATCACCTCCAACGACTGGAACAACGCCTTGCTCAACCGCAACGGCGCCAACAACCAACCCACCAACCCTTTACCACGCAATCCTGAAATAGAGATCCACTCAATGTCGATGCCTGCCTTTGGCACCAGCTCGGCCTCCAAGCCGTGGCGAGTACCAAGCCAGAAGACCTCAATACCACGGGCACGCAACTCGTCAGCCACTGCCAACGCCGGAAAGACATGGCCACCGGTGCCACCCGCCATAATCATCACCACGGCTGTCATGTGCGCACCCTCAACGTCAGCGCATCCTTGCGCAGATCCGGTTGACGACTGCGCTGGTCCGCCTGACGACTGCTGCTACGCACCTCATGATCGATACGCAGCAGCAGCGCCGCCGCCATACAGGTCACCACAATGCTGCTGCCGCCGTAGCTCATCAGCGGCAGGGTCAACCCCTTGGTAGGCAGCACTCCCATGTTGACGCCGATGTTGATAAAGGCCTGCAACCCCAGCCACAGACCCAGGCCGTAAGCGACATAACCACTAAAATAAGCGCCCAGCTTCTCGGCGCGAGCGCCGATGATGAAGGCACGCACCACCAGTGTGACAAAGAGTCCGATGACAACCACAGCACCCACCAGACCAAACTCCTCCGCCATCACCGAGAAAAGAAAATCGGTATGGGCCTCAGGCAGATAAAAGAGCTTTTGCACCCCACTGCCCAGCCCCACACCCCAGATCTCACCACGGCCAATCGCAATCAGCGCCTGTGTGAGCTGAAAACCACTGGCCCAAGGGTCGGCCCAGGGATCAAGAAAGGTGGTCAGACGCTGCATGCGATAGGGGGAGGTGATCGCCAACGCCGCCATTGCCGACGCCACTACCGCAATCAATACACCAAACTGCCAGAGCCGCACGCCACCAATAAAAAGCATGCCCATCGCGGTCATCAACATCACCGAGGTGGCGCCAAAGTCCGGCTCCATCAGCAGCAGTGCAGCCACCAGCCCCAGTACCGCCATCGGCTTGAGAAACCCTTTTACGGTGTTGCGGATCTCATCACCGCGACGCACCAGATAACCGGCCATGTATACAACCACAAACAGCTTGATCAGCTCTGAGACCTGAAGATTGAAAATGCCGAGACTGATCCAGCGCGCCGCGCCGTTGATCTTGCGACCCACGCCCGGGATCAACACCATCACCAGCAGCACCATGCCGCAGATCAGCAACATTGGACCGAGTCGCTCCCACGCCACCAACGGAATACGCAACACAATCAGCGCCGCCACCAACCCAAATACCATAAAGGCTGCCTGACGGATGGTGTAGTACCAGGGCTGGCCGAAGGTACGCTCGGAGATGTGCATTGAGGCGGAGCTGACCATCACCAAACCGATGGCCAGCAGCAGTATCAACGCCGCCACCAGCCAGACATCCATCATCTTGTCGGCCTCAAGCGAATATTTGCGGTTACCAAACAGCGGCAGTTTTGCCATAAATACGCTTGTCATACTCATTGCAGCGCCCTTTTCACCGTCGCCACAAACTGCTCACCACGATCTTCATAACCACTGAACATGTCGAAGCTGGCGCAAGCTGGTGCCAGCAACACCGCGTCACCCGGCTTGGCCAGGGCGCAGGCCTGACTCACGGCCTCACCCAGATTGGCGGCAAAGGTGGTGGGCACCACATCGCCCAATGCTGTTTTGATGATGGAGGCGTCCTGCCCGATCAGAATCACAGCGCGCCCCTTGGCTGCCATGGCCGGCCGCAGTGGCGAAAAATCCTGGCCCTTGCCTTCGCCGCCGGCGATCAATACCACCTTGCCTGAGCCATCCGCCACGCCGGTGATCGCCGCCACGGCAGCACCAATGTTTGTGGCCTTAGAGTCATTGAACCAGACCACACCGTTGGCTTCCGCCACCCACTGGCAGCGGTGGGCAAGCCCGGGGAAGCGGCGCAATGTCTCACACATCACCGTTATGGGCAGCCCCACGGCATCCCCCAGCGCCAGCGCCGCCAGGGCGTTGGCCACATTGTGCATACCGGCAATCTTCAATTCAGCCACTGGCATCAGCAGCTCATCACCACGCGCCAGCCAGCGCTTGCCCTGTGCCTCACGCACACCAAAGTCGAAACGGGTCGCCGGCGTGCCAAGACCAAATCGAAGGCAAGCGCTGCTGGGCTGACACCAACCGCCCACCATCGGATCATCAACATTGATGAGCCAGGTATCAGCGCCCATGAAGATACGGCGTTTGGCATTTACATACGCCTGCATGTCGCGATAACGATCCAGATGGTCCTGACTAATATTCAATACTGTGGCCGCCACAGGCTTGAGACTGCTGGTACTTTCGAGCTGAAAGCTGGATAGCTCCAGCACGTAGAGATCTGGCTCATGTTCATCCAGCAACTCCAGCGCCGGGGTGCCAAGATTGCCACCCACCCGCACATCACGGCCAGCGGCACGGGCCATCTCGTAGACCAGCGTCGTGACGGTGCTCTTGCCATTTGAACCGGTGATCGCCACCACTGGCGCCTTGGCCTGGCGGGCGAAGAGTTCGATGTCACCGATGGCGGCCACGCCGTTGGCCACTGCCTCGGCAATGGCGTGTTGCTCCAGCGCCACCCCGGGGCTCGCTACCAGCAGTGCTGCCTGACTTAACATACGACCATCAAACGGACCCAGAAAGACCGGGACCTCAGGCAGCTCCTGTTGCAAGGTCTCCAATCCCGGCGGTTCGGCACGACTATCCACCACCACCACAGCTATGCCCTGCCGGCGCAGATAACGAGCACAGGAGAGCCCGGTCTTGCCAAGACCGACAATGACGGTTTTGCCCTGCGCCGCTGCTACCCTGTTATCCATCGCTGCTGATGTCATAGTCGTCTCCGCCCTAACGCAGCTTCAGTGAAGCGAGACCGATCAACACCAGAATGACGGTGATGATCCAGAAACGGACAATGACCCGTGGCTCCGGCCAACCCTTGAGTTCAAAATGGTGATGGATCGGCGCCATGCGGAAGATACGTTTACCGGTAAGTTTGAAGGAGATCACCTGCAGCATCACCGAGACCGTCTCCATCACAAACACACCACCCATGATCAGCAGCACCAGCTCCTGGCGCACCACTACGGCGACGATGCCGAGCGCCGCACCCAGTGCCAGCGCACCCACATCGCCCATAAATACCTGGGCCGGATAGGTGTTGAACCAGAGAAACCCCAGGCCAGCGCCAACGATAGTGGCACAAAATATCGCCACCTCACCCACACCTTCTATATAAGGAATACCCAGATAGGCAGCAAACTGAACATGACCGGTGACATAGGCAAAGATGCCCAGCGCCCCAGCCACCATCACCGTCGGCATAATCGCCAGACCATCCAGACCATCGGTCAGGTTGACGGCGTTGCTGGTACCCACCACCACAAAGTAGGTGAGCACGATATACATGGCCCCCAGACTGATTGCGGTATGTTTGATAAAGGGGATCAGCAGCTCGGTCTCGGCAGGGATAGTGGCCGTGGTGTAGAGGTAGACCGCCGCCGCCAACCCAAACAGCGACTGCCAGAAGTACTTGGCCTTGGCAGAGATGCCGCGTGAATCCTTGAGTACCATCTTTTTATAGTCATCATAAAAGCCGATGCCACCAAACAGCAGCGTCACCAGCAGCACCACCCAGACGTAACGGTTGTGCAGATCGCCCCACAACAGGGTGCTGATAGCGATGGAGACCAGGATCAACGCACCACCCATGGTTGGGGTGCCGGCCTTACTGAAGTGGCTCTGCGGACCCAGCTCACGAATCTGCTGGCCGACGTTGTAGAAGCTGAGCTTCCGAATCATCGCCGGGCCCACCAGGAAACAGAGCAGCAGCGCCGTCAATACCGCGATGATGGCGCGGAAGGTGATGTAGTTCACCACCCGGAAACCGGTGTGGTACTGCGCCAGATAATCAGCGAGCCAGATCAGCATTAACGACCACCTTGCAACTGCAACGCTTCAATCACCCGCTCCATGCCGGCGCTCCGTGACCCTTTTACCAGCACCGCGGCCTGGCTATAGTCACTCTGCGCCAGCATGGTGCTCAACGCGGCAATCAACTCATCCTGAGTTTCAAACCACTGCGCCGTCGGCCCAAAGCCGTGCACCGCCTCACGACAAAGCGGGCCAGTGGCCAGCAGCCGTGTCACCCCTTGCTGCTGCGCCCGCGCCCCCACTTTATAATGCAGTGATGGCGCCTGTTCGCCCAACTCGCCCATGTCGCCCATCACCAGGATGGTCTGGCCGGGGGCCTGAACCAGCACATCCACCGCCGCATTCATCGACTGTGGATTGGCGTTATAACTATCGTCGATCAGCAGCTGGCCGGTGGCTGCCACCTTCGGCTGCAACCGACCTTTGACCGGCCGCATCGCATTCAACCCGGCCTGCACCGCAGCCAGTGTCGCTCCGGCGGCCAGCGCCGCAGCGGCGGCGGCCAGCGCATTCATAACATTGTGACGCCCCGCCAGGGACATGGAGATATCAACACTGCCACTGGCCGTCTGGATCACAAAATGGCTCTTGAAACAGCCCTCTTCCAACGCCCATTGCACCCCTCCATCACCCAGCGCAACGTCACAATTGGGTGTCATGCCAAACGTAAGTACCGCACGCTCGCCCACCAGTTCGCGCCAGTAGTCGGCGTAGGTATCGTCGGCGTTGATGACAGCGGTGCCGGACTCCTTCAACCCCATCCAGATCTCACCCTTGGCTCGCGCCACATGCTCGACCGTGCCACCAAACCCTTCGATATGGGCGTAACCGGCGTTGGTGATCATGGCAACATCAGGCTGCACCAGCGTGCTGAGATAATCGATCTCGCCGGGATGGTTGGCGCCCATCTCAATAACGCCGAAACGGTGCTGCTGTGACCGCAACCGCAACAGCATCAGCGGAACGCCAATATCGTTGTTCAAATTGCCTTCCGTGGCCAACACCATTCCCGGGTGTGCTCCCTGTGACTGCTCCATATACGCGGCTAAAATTGCAGCCAACATCTCTTTAACGGAGGTCTTGCCGTTGCTGCCGGTAATGCCCAATACCACAGCGCTGAAACGGCTGCGCCAATAGGCGCCCAGATGCCCTAAGGCAAGACGGCTGTCCGTCACCACAATCTGTGGCAATACGTCATCAACAGCATGGTCAACGATGGCGCCCACCGCACCACATTCACGCGCCTGGGCGATAAACTCATGACCATCAAAATTGGGGCCGCGTAGCGCCACAAACAGGTCGCCCGGCTTGATCTTGCGGGTATCGGTGGAGACGGCAGCAAACTCCGCCATCATCTCCCCAACACCGCTGGCCTTATCAGTGGTCGCCAACGCCACCAGCGCCTGCTGCAAGGTCATCATTTTTGTCATGCGGCTGCCCTCAAAACTGCCTCAACCTGCGCCCTGTCACTGAAGGGGCGTTTCTCATCGCCCACCAGTTGATAATCTTCATGGCCCTTGCCCGCAATCAACACCACATCGCGGCCACTGGCCTGTTTAATAATGTGACGAATGGCGGCGCCACGCGCCCGCATCACTGTCACGTTTTGTGGCAACTGCATGCCTGCCAAAATTTCATCGATGATCTGCTGTCCCGCTTCGTGGCGCGGATTGTCATCGGTCACAACAACATGGTCGGCAAGCCGTTCGGCAATCGCACCCATCAGTGGTCGCTTGCCTTTGTCACGATCACCGCCGCAACCAAACAGGCACCAGAGCTCACCGTCACAATGTTCACGCAGTGTTAGCAATACCTGCTCCAGGGCATCAGGGGTGTGGGCGTAATCGACCACCACCAGTGGCTGCCCGGCAGCACCAAAACGTTCCACCCGGCCCGGCACTGTCTGCACCGACTCAAGCCGTTGCAACGCCTGGACGAGTGGCATCCCGGTCACCAGCAGTGTCGCCAACACGGCCAGCAGGTTGCTGGCATTAAAACGCCCCAGCAGCGGGCTGGTGAACTGGCCAGTGCCCCACGGCGTATCTACCGCCAGCTCAAGTCCATCACGGCCGATCTTGAGCAGCTGACCACGCACGGTGGCCATCTCAAACTGGGTCTGGCCAAGGGTGTAGACCACGCTATTCACTGTTGCTGGCAGCGCTGCCAACAACGTCAGACCAAAATCATCATCACCATTAATCACCGCATGGCGCAGGTCGGGCATGGCAAACAGGCGCGCCTTGGCACGACCATAACTCTCCATGTCGCCGTGGTAGTCGAGATGGTCACGACTGAGGTTGGTAAAGAGCGCCACATCAAACTCAACGCCGCTGACCCGCCCCTGTTCCAGACCGTGGGATGAGACCTCCATCGCCACCGCGCCAACCCCCTGGTCAACAAAGCTGCGCAGCATGGCGTGCAGGCTCAGGGCATCGGGTGTGGTATGGGTCGCGGTGTCGAGCTCTCCCAACAGGCCGTTGCCCAAGGTGCCAATCACAGCGCTCGATTTGGGTTGACCATCAAGCGCTTGGGCGATGAAGTGACTGCACGAGGTCTTGCCGTTGGTGCCGGTCACCCCCACCATCAGAAGCTCGCTTGAGGGGTGACCGTAAAAACGCCCCGCAATCACACCCACCTTGTGGGCCAGATCAGTCACCGCCAACGCCGGCACACCACACTCATCGGCAATGTCCACCTGGCCATCAAACACCACAGCCACCGCACCGGCAGCCACTGCTGCTGCCACAAAGGTATGGCCTTGGGCGCGGCTCCCCGGCAGGGCAATAAAAAGATCGCCACGACAGACAATGCGACTATCAAGGCTCAAGCCATTGATATCCAGATTCGCGACAGGGCCATCCACCAGCCCCGCCAACAATTCATTGAGTTGATGCACAACAATCGCCATTAGTGCGCCCCCCCAGCGGCGGTGCGCAACAGATAGCCACTGCCCGCCGCCCCTTCCGAGAACCCTGCTTGATGCACTGTCATGCTTTGCAGATCATCCGGCGCCACGTTTAACAGCCGCAACGCACCGCTCATCACCTTGGCAAAGACCGGCGCCGCGACGCTGCCCCCATGATATTCATTGCCAGTGGGTTCATGAATCACCACCACCATCGCCAGACGCGGTTTGGTGGCTGGCGCCATGCCGGCAAACAGGGCGCTGAAACGGTCTTCGGCATAACCACCGTTACTGCTGCGGTGCACCGTGCCAGTTTTGCCGGCGATACGATAACCCGTGACCCGCGCCCGCTTGGCGGTACCGGCGTCAGCCACCACCCCCTCAAGCATTAAACGAACCTGACGCGCCACAGCAACCGGCATCACCTGTTCGCCCAGCGGTGCTTCAGCCACCTTGACAAATGATACTGGCATCAACACGCCGTCCGCCGCCAGCACACCATAAGCACGCGCCAGCTGGAGCGCCGTCACCGACATGCCATAACCGTAAGAGTGGCTAGCCTGTTGAATCTGTTTCCAGCGCCAGTAGTCACCCACCACCCCACTGGCCTCACCCGGAAAACGGCTGCCACTGGCTATGCCAAATCCAACATGGCTAAAGGTCTTCCAGAGCTGCTCAGGGGTAATGGAGAAAGAGATCTTGGAGGCGCCGACATTGCTTGATTTTTGCAGCACGGTAGCTACGTCGATCGCGCCATAATCAACCGCATCACGAATCGTATTGCGACCCACCCGCAGGTAGCCAGGGGTGGTATCGATGACCGTATGGGGAGTGATCTTGCCCGCCTCCAGCGCTGCCGCCACGGTGAACGATTTAATGGTGGAACCCGGCTCAAAGAGGTCAGTCACGGCACGATTGCGGTTATGGCTGGTATCGTAACTGGCGCGATTGTTAGGGTTGAAACTGGGCTGGTTGACCATCGCCAGCACCTCGCCGGTCTGGACATCAAGGACCACCGCCGAGGCGGATTTTGCACGATGGGTCTGCACCGCCGCCTTCAACTCACGATAGGCCAGATACTGGATGCGGCGATCAATGCTCAGCACCAGATCCTTGCCCGGCTGCGGCTCGGCGATGCTCTCCACATTCTCAACCACATTACCTAAACTATCGCGCAATACCCGTTTGGCGCCACGTGTGCCACGCAACTGCTCATCAAAGGCCAGCTCCATGCCCTCCTGGCCCTCATCATCAACACTGGTAAAACCGACCACATGTCCTGCCGCTTCGGCCATCGGGTAGTAACGGCGATATTCCCGCTGCAACGCCACACCCGCCAGTTCAAGCCGCTCGACCCGCTCCGCCAGCTCTGGCGCGACACGGCGTTTCACATACACAAACTCACGATCCGCGCGCTGCATAATCTTCTGTTTCAACTCTTCAGGTTTCATCTCCAACAGCTGCGCCAGACGCACCTCATCACCCTGGGTGGCGCTGTCCAGAAACAGCTTGGGATTTACCCAGACCGAGTCGACCGGCGTACTGATGGCAAGCGGTTCGTTATTACGATCCATGATCACACCGCGATTTGCCGCCAACTCCACCACCCGCAGGTGGCGGGCATCGCCCTGATTTTGCAAAAAATCCTGATTCACCCACTGCAAATAGACAGAGCGCCAGACCAGCCCCACCGCCCCAACCAGCAGTAGACCCAGCACAAACCAGCGCCGCCAAGCCCCTACCTGCGCTGAACCGTTCACGGCCGCACCACCACGATTTGCTTCGGCTCCGGCAGCAACATACCCAGCCGAGTGCGGGCAATCTCTTCGACACGACCGTTATCCGTCCAGGTGCTCTGCTCGAGCTGCAACTGACCCCACTCTATACCCATCGCATCGCGCCCCTTGTTCAAGCCTTGCAGCTCCACAAAGAGGGTGCGACTCTGATATTTGGCATACACCACCGCCAGCGCCGACACCATCACCGCCGCCCCCAGCAACAGCATCAGCGTAGCGCCACTGCCGTACCACGACTGATTTTGTCTCGCCTTCACGGCTGCTGGAGGTGTGTTCACATCTTCTCCGCAATACGCAATACAGCGCTGCGCGCCCGGGGATTTAAATCCACCTCTTCCGGCGACGCTCGCACCGCCTTACCCACCACTCGCAAGGTGGGCTGCAACTGATCCACCGTCACTGGCAGACCGACAGGAAAATCATCACCGCGCGCCTCATCACGCATGAAGCGTTTAACAATCCGGTCTTCCAGTGAATGGAAACTGATCACCGCCAGCCGGCCACCCACCGCCAGCACCTCCACCACCTGATCCATGCAGTCGCGAATATCGTCCAGCTCACGGTTGATAAAGATGCGGATCGCCTGAAAGCTGCGGGTCGCCGGATTTTTATCCGGCTCCCAACGCGGAATCGCCTCGGTCACCAGCTTCGCCAGCTGGCGCGTCGTTTCAATAGGGTTCTCCTGGCGAGAGGTGATAATGGCGCGGGCGATGCGCTTGGCAAACCGCTCCTCGCCCAACTCCTTCAGGACACGGGCAATTTCGCCTTCGCCGGCCTGCGCCAGCCACTGCGCCGCCGACAGGCCGCGACTGATATCCATCCGCATATCAAGGGGACCATCACGCATAAAACTAAAACCACGGCTGGCATCATCCAGCTGCGGCGATGAGACGCCTAAATCTAGCAGCAGACCATCAACCCGGCCCCGCACACCGGCCACATCAACGGCCGCACCGAGTTCGGCAAAGCTGCCGTGAAAAATAGAGAAGCGCGGTTCGTCAGCAAACCGTTCACGGGCCGCAGCGATGGCGTCCGGATCCTTGTCGATGGCCAGCAACCGTCCCTGCGGCCCCAGGCGCTGCAAAATGGCCGCCGCATGGCCGCCACGACCAAACGTAGCATCCACATACATCCCATCAGGCTTGAGATCGAGCGCCACGAGGGCCTCCTCCAGCAGTACCGGGCGATGAACAAATTCACCATCCATGTTATTCAAAATGACAATGTTTCCAATTCTGTCGGCAATGCATCCGTGCTTGCGGCCTCTTCAGCCAGCCATGTCTCACGGTTCTCGTTCCAGGTGGCCTCATCCCACAGCTCAAACTTGGCGCCCTGTCCTACCAGCACCACATGTTTGTCCAACCCAGCATATTCACGCAGCAGCTGCGGCACCAAAATGCGCCCCTGATTATCGATCTCACACTCCGCCGCATGCCCCAGAAAGAGACGCTGCAGACGACGGGTACGGGGGTTGAGCGTGGGCAGCTGCATCAGCTTGCGCTCAAACTGATCCCAATCCGGCTCGGGGAAGAGCAGCAGACAGCGATCAAGATCAACGGTCAGCACCAGTCGGCTGGCGCAACATTCCTGGAGGCGATCGCGATACTTGGCCGGCATTGCCATGCGGCCTTTGGCATCCACGTTGATTGCACTTACACCCCGAAACACTTATCTCATCCGTCCCTTGTTGAATCCCGCCTACCCACTATCGACCACTTTTCCCCACATCTTTACCACTATAGGAATCAACCCCCCTTTCTGTCAAGCAAAATCACGGCGCGAGAATGGAATTCTTTCTTTTAGTACAGTAACTTAGAGGATTTATGACGAAGTGGGGGGAGACCAGGAAAATTACTTTTTTTAATACCGAAGCGAAATCATGCGGTTGACCGGCCGACCTCATATTTCACTTTAACTTGAGAGGGGATTTACACATTGAATGCAAAAAAAGAAGAGCCTCCATCACTCAAACAGCAAGCCATGGAGGTAAGAGAAAATAAAAAAGGAGTCGGCCGATAAGCCGGGTTCTGTCGAGAGCAACCATTCATCTGGGGTGCATGTCACCATGCACCTCAAGCAGCCTACCCGGGAACAGCGCGGGCAGCGCCATTGTTCCCCTATTTGGCCTTGCTCCGGGTGGGGTTTACCTAGCCGTCGAATGTTGCCACCGACGCGGTGCGCTCTTACCGCACCATTTCAACCTTACCGGCCCCCCGAAGGGGACGTAGGCGGTTTATTTTCTGTTGCACTTTCCGTAGACTCGCGCCTCCCAGGCGTTACCTGGCACCCTGCCCTATGGAGCCCGGACTTTCCTCCATGCCCGGACCGAAATCCGGAGCACCGCGGTTGCTTAGCCGACTCCGGCGCGGA
>CAMTXZ010000091.1:0-1332 GCA_947085765.1 uncultured Chromatiaceae bacterium
AGAGGTGCTGCTGTATCGCGGTGGGGCGCTGCGTACAGCCCCCATGACACAGTGGAAATCGAGCACCATTCCGCCGCTCTATGTCACGGCCGTGCGTGTCACGGCGACAGCCATGAACACACAACCGACCACGCTCGATCCACGCAATCTGCGCGGTGAGTGGCTAAGCGCCACACCCCAGCACGGCCAGGTGGGGATGGCGGGCGACCAGGACGATACCACGGTCTGGTATCTGGTCTCGTCGCGGCCCTTCGAGGAGTCCATCCAATGAACAAACTGCTGCTATTGGTGGTGATCGTTGTTTTTCTCGTGGTGGGCGTGCTGGTTATCAACGTAGGCGACGAGAAGCAATCATCCGCCCCCCAACCGGTGGCGGCGCCGGTGCAGACAACCCCCAAAGACAGTGAGCTTTCCGAGGCGGAGAAGGATACCTATGTCAACACCATCAAGACCATTAATGCCAACTACCGGGATCTCGAAAAACGGTTTGAAGAGCTGGTGGCCAATCAAAAGGAGATCAAGGTACCGACCAATGACGAGATCGCAAAGGTCGTGAATGATCGTGTGGCCGATAACAGTTCCCAGTTGACACGTGAATTCACCGAGCGGTTGAATAAAATAAAATCGAGCATCGGGCAGCCAGGCAAATCATCCTCATCGCGTTCAACAGACGCCGATAGTGATGAGGGTACCAGCGCGGGAATTCCAGCGGGATTTGGCTTTGATGGGCTGGTGAACTCAGCAACCAAAACGGCGGCACGCGATGCCGTTCCCACCAGCCGGCCCACTGGCTGGTCCACTGTCATGCCGATGGGGGCTGCACCCGCGGCGGGCGGTAAAGTCGGCGATGGTTTAGTGGGTTGGGCATCACCCTCAACCAAGGCCAGGCCCACCACAAAGGACGAAGACACGCTCACCCGTGTCAAGGCGGGCGCCGCTCGGGTGACACGTAATATGCCGGACCTGGAGGCCCCGCGGCCCGCCTACACCATTCCACGCAACGCCACGCTGTTTAGCAATGACACATTGACCGCGTTACTGGGGGTCATCCCGGTGGAAGGCTCGATCCTCGACCCGATCCGTTTCAAGGTGATCACTGGCAATACCAATATGGCCACCAACGGCCTCTACATTCCGGGTGTGCGCAATATTGTCTGGTCTGGCATTGCGGTCGGCAACCGCGAGATGTCGTGTGTCAGGGGTGAGCTGTACTCGGTCACTTTCACCTTCGAGGATGGCACCATCCGCACCATCAGCAGTGCCAAGAGCACCGCTGATACCAAAGCCGGCTCTAAACAGATCCTTGGCTATATTTCCGATCGCCAGGGCAGC
>CAMTXZ010000092.1:0-1493 GCA_947085765.1 uncultured Chromatiaceae bacterium
CTGTGTGGGGCCTTTCCAGAACATCCATGAGGGTGTTGCGGAAAGGCGGTTTCACCCGGCGTCACTGCGGTCTATCAGTGGCATTGTTAAGTCCCCGCGTGAGCACAGCGGTCGGGGACGGATCATTTGATCCGGTGCTCATTCTTATACTCAACCCGTCTGGGGAAACACTCCCCAACGGGCGTGTTTCCTCCGACATTCAATTAGGAGGAAATATAATATGGGATGGTTGTTTAAAAGAGGTTATGACAAAGCTCTTCTCATTCAACATTTGATTAAACCTGAAGAGAATGAAGAGACGCGCTGGGAGACATTGGCTCATAGCGTGCGTGGCAAGGTACTTTGGTCTGTGATGGAAGTCACAAATAAACAGAAACAGACCAGCAGATGCTTTATTGCCTGTCATTTGCTTGAGTCTCACAGTGATGGGGCTGGATGGGGCTACAAGGATATGGATGAATCCATGTGGCCGTCCTACTATTCCTGTCCTCTGAAATATTTGGAGATGGCGCCGGAAATCAGCCCAGGATGGCGTGACGAAGTACGGCTATATCATTATCGACGTAACCGGACGCTCAAGGTTGATCAGAAGATCAGTCTTGTTGGCGCATCCATACCGTGGGTAGTAATCACCTCGCAACGTCCTTTACAGGGGGTTTACGAAGGTATTTTTTATCGCATTCCCCGACGCATGGTGGGTGATGTGATCTAACCACACATATTTTTTTAATCCCCTGGGGAGACCTCTCCCCACCAGGGTTGTGGTCTCCCCTTTTTTAATCATCAGGAGAACCACCATGACTGACATAAACAACAGAATCACCCTAACTGCCGAAAATGATACAGATTCACTGACCGATCTGTTCGGTGATGTTATTCATAGTTACACCCGCGCCCAAGCCATCGCAGATGGCATGTTAGTAGATGTTTCCAAGACTGCCAAAGAGGCGGGATTCCGTTGGCCGGTTGCGCTGACACATGCCGCATGGGAAGAGTGTGTGGCCTGGGATGACAAGGACTCGAAACGTCAAACATACCAGGACCAGTCGGGTCGTTTGTGGGATGTCGTCTGGATGGCATTTGTGGCTATTCGGGTAGCACCTGCGGGCGGATCTGAGTTGTGCTTCAAACTCAACCGTGTTCCGCGTGGCGGCAGGGCAACCAGGGCACGGCTGACCACGTTAAAACTGGTCTGCGGTCCAGGTGATGACGGTGATCCAGTGATCACTATCATGCTGCCCACCGAAGACTAACTACCACCCCTGCCATCCATTTATTGGATGGCCTTTTTTACACACCCAACAGGGAGACCACCCCGTTGGGGACCGGTCTCCCTTTCTATTGCGATTAGGAGAGCATCATGAAATACATTGTTCAATACACCCTGCCCTATGAGCATCTGGTCCAGGTTGGCATCGAGGCTGAGAGTCAGGAGGTTGCTATTGCCAAGGCACAGGCACTGTTTGACCAGGGCGATATCTGGCAGGACACAA
>CAMTXZ010000093.1:0-2044 GCA_947085765.1 uncultured Chromatiaceae bacterium
CTTTTAGGAGAGCGCCATGACTGATAGAACCTGGAAGAAGCTACAATTTATATTGCTGAATATGGCGAGAGAAGATCCAAATGAATTCATTCGGCAGATCTACTACTCAGGGATCGACGAAGAAGACATCGAGGAACTTCGCTACCTAGTCAGTATCGCACGTCGTGCCCAGGGATATGACCTTGAGCAGGATCTACTAAGACTCAATAGTATTTGTTGAGCTGAGTGATTCGAGACTTGGGACTTTACCGATCTCTTCATATTGACGATAGAGTTTTATGAGTATGGGGGAGCGCCGTTCTGCCAGTTGACCAATGGTATTGGTCAGAGCGGTTGCAAGCCCCTCTTGGGAAAGTGTGTTTTCTACATCTCCCCCGCCGGCTTCGACAAACAGTTTTTCTTCTTTTGTCGTAAGCTTTATTTTCGTATTTAGTCTAATCGCCATGCCAATACCTCAATAGAGTATGTTGTTTTGACACTGTTTTTTGAGGAGTAGTAATTCCCATCCGGGCAGGCCTGCCATAATCTCATCGAGATCGGCATTTTTGCCCTTCGCTGTTGATGCCAACGCTTCGATCTCTGATGTGAAGCAGGCTTCAACAGCGGCTTTAAACTCAGCCACCGTTTTTATTTTACTTACCTGAACACCGACACGCGCAAAGCGGGTTTTGTATTTTTCAATACCGGCTTTTGTCATGCGAATCCGATGCGTGATTGGATCTTGAATGTAGAGTTGACGCGCTTCCATGATCTGGCCTCGGCTGGATATCTTTGGATAATAGCACTTTCCCCACGGGGCATGACCGAATGCCCTGGCGGGTCTTCGGCTGTGCCCCATTTTTTTACATACTGGAGCATATCCAATGTTAGCAAACAACGAAGACGTTACACCTGGAGCAGATAATGATGAAACAGGTGAGATTGAACCTCACCCTGCGAATGTTATCGCGCTGAGTGATTTTATTCGGGATTTTGGTGATGGATTGCTTGATGCAGTTCAGCGGCAGAACCCGCCTGTCTATACCGGCGTCGTCAATGACTCTCGCCGGCAAACGATGGCGAATCTGTTGCGATCGCCCTTTCCAGCCCAGGCCGATGTTGTGCAGGCGGTGAGCGCGCTTCTCATGGATGAAGGTGAGAAGGCGGCCATCATCAACGCAGAGATGGGCACCGGTAAGACAATGATGGCCATCGCTTGCGCGGCGGTTATGCAGGCAGAAGGCCACCGGCGAACGCTGGTGATCTCCCCTCCTCACCTGGTCTACAAGTGGCGACGGGAGATTATGGAAACGGTCGCGAATGCCCGTGTCTGGGTGCTGAACGGTCCGGATACCCTGACCAAGCTGCTACTTCTACGGGAGTCTGTTGGGGCGCCGGATCATGATGGACCTGAGTTTTTTGTGATGGGTCGGGTGCGTATGCGAATGGGGTTTCACTGGAAACCTGCCTTTGTCACCCGGCGGCGGTATGTGCGTGTCAACATTGAAGAAGGCAACCCTGATTCGGGGAGCCTGCTACAAAAGCACGAATATGCGGCCTGTCCAGCCTGTGCCACGATGGTGTGTGATGCCGATGGCAATCGGATATCGCCAATGATGTTCCCTGATGACAAACGTTACGCTTGTACAGTGTGCCGTGAGCCTTTATGGGCACTGATGCGGCCGTCTACCCATAAGACGACACGTCGGGAGCTGGTGATGAATACCCTGTGCCAAATTCCGACGATCGGCGCGAAGACAGCAGATCGCTTGGTATCGATCTTTGGTGAAGATCTCTTGGGCGGCATGTTGAGTGACAACGTCTACGAATTCATCAATCTGATGGATGAGGAAGGTGAGTTGATCTTCAGTGACAAACAGGCTAAACGAATGGAACGGGCCATGGCAAACCTAGAGATCTCGTTTGGGCAAGGCGGCTATCAGGCGACTGAGTTTATCAAGCGGTATCTGCCAAACCGCTATTTCAGTCAGCTGATCATCGATGAAGGCCATGAGTACAAGAATGACTCATCGGCCCAAGGCCAGGCCATGGGCGTGCTGGCCAA
>CAMTXZ010000094.1:0-1077 GCA_947085765.1 uncultured Chromatiaceae bacterium
CCTGCTCTCTCCAATGCCCATGGCAGTTGGTTAACCGCTGGGCGTGTGCAGTCGGTCGCCGTGCGCATTGTCGTTGAACGCGAACTGGCCATCCAAAATTTTAAACCAGAATCTTATGTCGAGGTGTTTCTGAATTTTTGCAGTGGTGACATTCACTGGCGTGCCCAATGGGTGCCAGGAAAACTACTGGCAAAAGACCAAAAACACTGGACCGACAAACCGTTTGCGCAGCGTGTTGCAGCGTTGAGGGACATGAACGTAGGGACTGTGAGTGAAAACAAACAGTCTCGCCGACCCCCGCCTCCGTTCATTACTTCATCACTGCAACAGGCTGCCTCTATCTCACTTAAATTGTCGCCGAAGAAGTGTATGCAGGTCGCTCAGGCGCTCTTTGAGGAAGGGGTGATTACCTATCACCGTACCGATAATCCCAACCTCTCCGATGAGGGGATCGCAGATGTCATTTCGTGGCTGTCAGACAATGGCTATGGCGTAGCGGACAAGCCCAATCACTGGAAGGCCAAGGCAGGTGCTCAGGAGGGGCATGAGGCGATTCGACCCACATCGGTCAGTGATACGCCTGATGCACTGGCACAGCGATTGGCTCCAGACCTGTTGCAGGTGTACCGCCTGATATGGTTACGTGCGGTGGCCAGCCAGATGCAGGATGCTGTTTTCAACGTGACGAAGATCGATCTGGTTTCTCAGGATCTCATCAATGGCAGGGCGATGTCCTTTGTCGCTCAGGGGCGAACATTGCTGACTGAGGGGTGGATGGCACTGACAAAGGTGGATAGTGCTGAAGAACAGACGACCGATGATGATCAGGATCAACTGCTGCCCAAAATTGATCAGTCGGCACACCTGACGGCGGAGCGTGGTGAGTTGGTGAACAAACAGACCAAGCCTCCTGGTCGTTATACCGAAGCCTCGTTGATCCGCAAACTTGAGAATGAGGGCATTGGCCGCCCCTCCACCTATGCGTCAATCATCGATAACATTCTTCATAGACATTATGTGGCGCTGGAGAAGCGCAAGCTCAAGGCGATGGATCTGGGGATGACGATCTACCGCGCA